>JASHXX010000197.1 GCA_030043335.1 Xanthobacteraceae bacterium | reverse complement strand
GAGATGCGCCTGGCCGCGCACGATCAGCTTGCGCTCGCCGCTCTCGCCGCCGGACCAGCTCGCCATGCCCGCGGCGACGATTTTTTGCGTGAGCTGATCGAGCTCGGCCTGGCCCTCCTTGAGCCGCTGCTCAATCTCGGCCTTGGCCTCGGCAAGGGTACGGCCGCGGATGCGCGCGTTGAGGAAATTGGTGGCCTCGGTCAGCGCCGCGGTCGGCAGGCCGACCGGAATGTTGAGGACCCGATTCTCGACCTGGCCATCCTCGGCAACCAGCACGACCAGCGCGCGTTCCGGCTCGAGCCGCACGAACTCGACATGCTTCAAACGCTGATTCGACTTCGCGGTCAGCACCACGCCGGCGGCGCGGCTCAAGCCGGAGAGGAGGCCGGAGGCTTCCGTCAACACCGCCTCGACCGATTTCGACTCGCCCTTCCCTGCGACCTGCGCCTCGATCGATCGGCGGTCCTGCTCGGTGAGGTCGCCGATCTGCATCAAGGCATCGACAAAGAAACGCAGCCCGATCTCGGTCGGCAACCGGCCGGCCGAGGTGTGCGGCGCATAGACGAGGCCGAGCTGCTCGAGATCCGACATCACGTTGCGCACCGAGGCCGGCGACAACGTCATCGGCAGGATGCGTGAGAGATTGCGCGAGCCGACCGGCTCGCCGGTCGCGAGATAGCTTTCCACGATCTGGCGGAAAATCTCGCGCGAGCGCTCGTTGAGCTGAGCAAGACTGAGCTGCGCCGCCGCAAGCGGCAGGTCATGGCTGACCAATGGTTAACTCCAACGCTGGCACGAGACTCGTCCAACTCAAGGGCTGTTTCAAGCCGAGTTTGCGGCCAAGGGTAACGGCAAGCGGTACGGGCAGGCAATTCTCAGCATCTCACGCTGCCGGCCATGCTGGCGCTCTTGTCGGCCCCTGCGCTCGCCCCTACAAGGCTCCCGTAACTTAGCTGCGCCGAGGACAGGACGACTGCATGCGGCCGAGCCGCCGACAACCCGACGAACTGCGCCCGGTCTCGCTCGAGCGCGGCGTGGTGAAGTTCGCCGAAGGCTCCTGCTTCGTACGTTTCGGCGACACCCACGTCCTGGTCACGGCAACGCTCGAGGATCGCCTGCCGCCCTGGCTCAAGGGCCAGGCGCGCGGCTGGATCACCGCCGAATACGGCATGCTGCCGCGCGCGACGCTCGAACGCACTCGCCGCGAAGCCTCGACCGGCCGCCAGAACGGCCGCACCGTCGAGATTCAACGCCTGATCGGGCGCTCGCTGCGCTCGGTCGTCGATCTCAAGGCGCTCGGCGAGCGCCAGATCACCATCGACTGCGACGTGATTCAGGCCGACGGCGGCACCCGTACTGCGTCGATCACCGGCGCCTGGATCGCGCTCTATGACTGCCTTGCCTGGATGAAGACGCGGCAGATGATCGAAAACGTAGTGCTGCGCGATCACATCGCGGCGATCTCCTGCGGCGTGTGCGGCGGCGTAGCCGTGCTCGACCTCGACTACGCCGAGGACTCGCAGGCCGAGACCGACGCCAATTTCGTCCTCACCGGCTCCGGCAATATCGTCGAGGTGCAGGCAACCGCGGAAAAGGTGCCGTTCTCGGAGGAGCAGCTCACAACCCTGCTCGCGCTCGCGCGCAAGGGCGTCGCCAAGCTCGTCGACCTGCAGAAGATGGCGGTGATGTGAGCATGGCGCATCGCCACATCACGGGTCGCCTCGTGATCGCGACACATAATCCGGGCAAACTTGCTGAAATGCGCGGACTGCTTGCGCCTTACGGGATCGACGTTACATCGGCCGGTGAACTGAAACTCAACGAGCCGGACGAGACCGGAATGACGTTCCGCGACAATGCGCGCATCAAGGCGCTGGCAGCGGCGAAAGCGACCGGACTCGCCGCCTTCGCCGACGATTCCGGTCTCGCGGTCGACGCACTCGCCAGCGAGCCGGGCATTTATTCGGCGCGCTGGGCCGGACCGGACAAAAACTTCGGCCGCGCCATGGATGAAGTCGAAATCCGGCTGCGCTGGCGCGGTGCGACGACGCCGGAACGGCGCCGCGCGCATTTCATCTCCGCGCTGTGCGTCGCCTGGCCGGACGGCCATGTCGAGGAGTTCGAGGGCCGCGTCGACGGTGCTTTGGTTTGGCCGCCGCGCGGTCACCAAGGCTTCGGCTACGACCCGATGTTCCTGCCGGACGGCCACGCGCGCACATTCGGCGAAATGTCGAGCGAGGAGAAACATGGGTTGCCGCCGCGCGGCAAAGGCTTGTCGCACCGTGCCCGCGCCTTCCGCCAGCTCGCCGAGGCCTGCCTTGAACGCTAAATCTCCCTTCGGCGTCTACATCCACTGGCCGTTCTGCCTGTCGAAATGCCCTTATTGCGACTTCAACAGTCACGTGCGCCGCGCGCCGATCGACGAAGCACGCTTCGTGCGTGCCTTCGCCGCCGAGATCGCGGCAACCGCGGCGCGGGCGCCGGACCGCACCGTCGCCACGATCTTCTTCGGCGGCGGCACCCCCTCGCTGATGCAGCCGGCGACGGTCGGCGCGATCTTGGAATCGGTCGCGCGGCACTGGACCATCGCCCCCGACATCGAGGTGACGCTTGAGGCCAATCCGACCAGCGTCGAAGCGGCACGGTTTCGCGGCTACCGCTCGGCCGGCATCAATCGCGTCTCGCTCGGCGTGCAGTCGCTCGACGATCGCGTTCTCGCCGAGCTTGGCCGCACGCATACAGCGCGCGAAGCGCTCCAAGCCGTCGGCATCGCGCGCGCGGTGTTCGATCGCTACTCGTTCGATCTCATCTACGCGCGGCCGCGGCAAACGCCGCGGGAATGGGCGAACGAGCTGCGCCTCGCGCTCGCCGAGGCCGGCGAGCATCTGTCGCTTTATCAGCTCACCGTGGAGCCCGACACGCCGTTCGCCACGCTCCATGCCGCCGGCAAGCTGAAAATTCCCGACGAGGATACGGCGCGCGCTCTCTACGACACCACGCAGGAGATCTGCGCCGCGCACGGCCTGCCGGCTTACGAGATCTCCAACCATGCGCGGCCCGGCGGCGAATGCCGGCACAATCTCGTCTATTGGCGCGCCCATGAATATGCCGGCATCGGGCCCGGCGCCCACGGCCGGCTCGACATCGCCGGCGCGCGGCGCGCGACTGTAACGGAAAAGCGCCCGGAAGCCTGGCTGGAGCGCGTCGAGCGCGAGGGGCACGGCCTCGTCACCGACGACGCGCTCACCCGCGATGAGAGGGCCGACGAGTTCCTGCTGATGGGGCTGCGTCTTGCCGAAGGCATCGATATTGCCCGCTACGCCGCGCTCGCTGGCCGGCCGCTCGATCCGGGTCGGATCGCGGCGCTTCGCGAGCATGGTCTCGTCGAGACCACGTCAGCGGGCCGCCTGCGCGTCACCCTCCCCGGCTTTCCGGTCCTCGACGCCGTCGTCGCCGATCTCGCGGCTTGAAGCGATCTTGAGCATTATCCGGAAAAGTGGGAGCCGGTTTTCCG
>JASHXX010000196.1 GCA_030043335.1 Xanthobacteraceae bacterium | reverse complement strand
TATCATCCCGGTTCCGCTCAACACCCTTTTGCGGCACTCCAGCTTTACATTCATGATCGATAATTCAGCCGCCGCAGCCGTCGTCTACTCGCCCGAATTCGCCACCGAGGTTCAGCTCGGCATAGCTCACGCCGCTCGCCCGCCGCGGGTGGCATTGCAAACCGAAGGCGGCGACCGCTCGCTTGACGCCCTCCTGGGCCAATGCGAGGCGAAATTCGAAGCGGTGGCTACGACGGCCGACGACGACTGCTTCTGGCTGTACTCGTCGGGCTCCACCGGTCCGCCAAAAGGCGCCGTGCATCGCCATCGCGACATGGTCGTCACCAGCCAGTACTTCGGCGTCGAGACGCTTGGCATTAGACGGGACGACGTCTGCTATTCTGAAGCGAAGCTGTTCTTCGCCTACGGCCTCGGCAATAATTTGACGTTTCCGCTATGGGTCGGCGCCACCGCGGTGCTTAACAAGGAGCGCCCAGGTCCGGCCACGAGTTTTGCGCTCATCGAGCGGTTCCGGCCGACGCTGTATTTCGGTGTGCCGACACTCTATGCCGCCTATCTGGAGCAGTTTGCCAAAGAGAAACCGGATCTTTCGTCGATCCGCCTTTGCGTTTCCGCCGGCGAAGCACTGCCAGCCGAGATTCTGCGCCGCTGGCGCGAAGCGACCGGATTGGTGATTCTCGACGGCATCGGCTCGACCGAAGCCCTCCATATATTCATCTCCAACACGGAAAAGGACGTCGCGCCGGGATCGAGCGGCAGGGTCGTGCCCGGCTATCGGGCATCGATTCGCAGCGACCGCGGCGAAGAAGTCGGCAGCGACGAAACCGGCCGTCTCTTCATCTCGGGAGGCTCGATCGCGCGTTGTTATTGGAATAATGTCGAACGCACGGCGGCCACCATGGTCGATGGCTGGCTCGACACCGGCGACACCTACCGCCGCGACGCCGCCGGCTATTTCTATTACTGCGGCCGCAGCGACGACATGATGAAGGTTGGCGGCATCTGGTGCTCACCTTTCGAGATCGAATCGAAACTGGTCGAGCACCCGGACGTTCTCGAGGCCGCCGTGGTCGGCCGTGCCGGCGCCGACGAGCTCATCAAGCCCGAGGCTTTTGTCGTGCTCAAGCACGGTCGAAAAGCTGACGAGGCACTCACGGGCGAACTGCTCGAGCTCTGCAAGAACGGGCTTGCCCCCTACAAATACCCGCGCTGGATCAACTTCGTCACCGAGCTGCCAAAGACGGCGACCGGCAAGATTCAACGCTTTCTGCTTCGTCAGTCGTCCCCGCACTCCAACAGCTTGGATTCGATGGACGCGTGAGCCGTCTGGCCGGCAGACGCGGTGCACGGCGGGTGGAAAAAGGATAGCCTGTGCCACAACTGGCTTGACCTGATGTCTTCTCGCGAGGCATCGCGGGCCGTCAATGGAGCATCGATGTTCAGCAGCGAAATTCTGGCGGAAACGATCCGAACCATCCGGAATATTGCCCCCGCCGACGTCGAAACGGTCGCCATTGAGCGCGCCGTCATAGGTCTGTTTTTCACCGGGGTGAAGCTCTCGACCGGCCATGTCGGCGCTTGCGCGACGCCGATCAAAACGATCCCGGACGCGGTGTGTTGCCCCAGTTCGGTGCACGCCATGCCGTTCCCAGACAAGATGCGCGGCCGCCGAGCCGCCGGCTTTCTGGATGAGGTGCAACAGCCGGACGGCATCCGCCGCGCAGTCGGCATCGCCACCATGAACGCCCTGGCGGCATTGTGTTGGGAGCGCCGGCCGCACGCCGATGTCGATATGGAAGTCGGCGTCGATGCCTTTGACGCGGCGAATATTGGTCCCGGCCAGACGGTCGTGGTCGTCGGAGCGTTCGTTCCGTTTCTGCGGAAGCTGAAGCGGCGGGGCCAGCCCTATCTCGTCCTCGAGCAGGACCCGGCTACTCTCAAGCCTGACGAGATGCCGTTCTATCGCCACGCGGCCCAGGCGCCCAGCGTGGTGCCGCAGGCGGACGTACTCCTCGTTACCGGGACCACGCTCCTTAACGATACGCTTGACCAAATTCTTGCCGCGGCCCGGCCGGACGCCTGCAAGGTCGTCGTCGGCCCGACCGTCGGTCTGGTACCCGACGCCTATCTGCGTCGCGGCTGCGATGTTCTCGGCACAATCCGCGTAACCCATGCCGACGAGTTCCTCGACGTCCTGGCAGAGGGAGGCTCGGGTTACCACTTCTTTGCAAAGTCTGCGCAGAAGATCGTACTGCGCTCGCGCCGGCCGATGGCGCCGCGACAGAGCGAGGATGCGGACGCGCCGCGCGCACTCGCAGCCGACGCGACATCGCCGGCGCCTTGAACGATGGCGCCCATGTCAGTCCTATTCCCCAGAGGTTGGGTTCCCCCTGTCGGATACGCCAACGGAATCGTCGTTCCCGCCGGACGCATGGTGTTCATTGCCGGGCAGGTCGGCTGGGACGAGCAGCAACGCTTCCACAGCGAGGACTTGATCCCGCAATTCGAGCAGGCGCTGAAGAATGTCCTTACCGTCCTGGCGCAGGCCGGTGGAAAGCCGCATCACATTTGTCGAATGACCGCATATTGCCTCGACCGCCCAGCCTACCTCGCCGCGCGAGCCGAGTTGGGCAAGATCTGGAAGCGATTGATGGACAAACATTACCCGGCAATGAGCATGATCTTTGTCGCTGACCTGCTCGATCATCCAGCCAAAATCGAGCTCGAAGCGACCGCCATCATTCCCCCCGGACGCAATCGACGAAGACGGCAATCGCCGGTGAGCAAGTGAGACGCAGCCCGTCGTCTACAAGCGATCTACCGCAGCAGTGATTTGAGCTTCGGCAGCACCGCGCTTGTCCACTGGCTCTCTCCGAAGGCGCGTTCGACAATCCGATGGTCGGCGATGACGAGCCAGAGCGGCACGCCGGCACTGCCGTCCAGTCTGGCGCGGTACTCGCGCAAATCCTCCGGCCAGTATTCGTCTTTGAGAAGCTCAAGCACGGTCGGCGATTCGACTTCGCGGTAGGAAACGCCGGAGAATTCCGGCGCCGCGCGAAACGCCGCCCCGGCGCCACGTCGCCATGACCGGCACGGGGCGCAGTCCTCGGCGCCGACATAGAGAAGTGTGACGGCCTGCCGGCTCGCCGGCTGAGGCGGCGGCCGAGCCGGCGGGTTTGCGCCAGCAATCGCGCCGACGAGCATCGCCGCCGCGGCGACCGGCGCCATCCATCGAGCCATGGATGATCCTCACCGCAAACTCATTCGCAAAAATATTCCGCTCCCGCGGGCGTGTCTTGACTTTGGTCAAGCCGTTGTCGGCGCAGCAGGTCGACTATTCACCGCAATTTTTCCAATCACGGGGAACGCCGATGCCGACCAGCGCCTCGCAGCCGGACGACGCCGATAGGCCGGAGCGCATTCCGGTCATGCAACGGATCTTGGACAATCCATTCCTGCTGCTCTTCCTGGGCGTCACGATTCCGACTGTTCTCTACATCCTCTGGGGCGTCATGGAGGTTGCCTCCGTGCCGCTCGCGAAGTGATTCGATAGCCGGAGGTTGGTCATGGCCGTCAGCCCGCCCGAACGGCGAATTTGGTGGAACGAGCCGATCGAAAGGATCGAGCTGATCTGGATCGCCGTCGCCTTTCTTTGGGGCCTGTTCATGTTCTCCTTCATGATCGCCTGGCATTTCATCGGCCAGCAGAATCTGAACAAGGAGGCTTATCGCATCGCGCCCTCCAGCTACGAGGCCAGGGTCGAGGACTTCGCCAAGAAGTACCAGGTGCGCGAAGAGCAAGGCGTACCGGTCGTAAAACCGCCGCCGGGCGTCGACGTTTATCTG
>JASHXX010000195.1 GCA_030043335.1 Xanthobacteraceae bacterium | reverse complement strand
GTGAAGCCGGCGACGACATTCGGGAGCGTCATGCCGCCTGGCCGTCCGCCGGCGGAAACCACGGTCGAGGCGACCGCGCCCCGGATCACCTCGAAGAACAGGGCCGCCTTGCTGTCGAAGTGCTTGTAGATCGCACCGGCGGTGATGCCGCTCGCCTTGGCGATCATGGGCATGGATAGGTCGCCAAATCCTCGTTCGGCGAAGAGCCGTTCTGCCGACGCCAAAATTCGCGCGCGCGTCGAGGCTTCCGGTTTCCGCGTCGTCCTCTCCGAGCCCGCAACGACGGCGCGTGCCGGGGGCTGACCCTCGGGCCGCTCAGCGCGGACTCGTCTCTTTGCCATCGAGCGTTTCTAGCAGAGGCCTGGCCGGCGGTAAATCACCATTTACTGCTTCCCGCGATCTGGTAAATGGTCATTCACCGATCTGATATGGAGCTCGGCGATGGGAAGGATCTGCGTCGTGACGGGCCCGGCGTCCGGGATCGGCCAAGTCGTGTTCGCGGATGGCGGCTGCGAGGTTCAGCCAGGGAAGGATCGCACCGCATGAGCCCCAATCCTCTCAGGTCTCCGGACCATCGGCGTGAAGCTCTCAACAAGGTTTGGGCCTGGGTGCGCGCTCACGGTCTCCACGCGGTCGTCGAACTCGGAATCAACTTCGTGCTGCCGTACCTCGTTTACGTGCAAACCGAGCGACCGCTTGGCCAATTGCCTGCCTTGATCGCGGCCTCGGCGCTGCCTATGCTTTGGGCTCTCTTTCAGCTCGCGCGCAGCCGTCGACTCGACGCGTTCTCGATGCTGGCGCTGATCGGAATTGCGCTTTCGGTGCTGGCGTATTTCGGGGGTGGCGGCGTGACATTCCTGCAAATTCGCGAGCGTCTGGTCACCGCCGTGATCGGGCTGATCTTCCTTGGCTCGGCCGCGATCGGTAAGCCGCTGATCTGCCAGCTTGCCCGCGCCCGCGTGCGTACCCGCCCGGCTTCCGAAGCCAATGCCTTCGACGCGATGCGCGAAAGTCCGGTGTTCCGCCGCACCATGACGACCCTAACGCTGGTGTGCTGGCCGAGGCGGCGATCGCGATCGGATTGGTCTTCGTCCTCTCGATCCGTCAGTACGGGATTGTGAATCCTATTCTCGGCTACGGAACGCTGGGCATCACCACGGCGTGGACTTATCGTTACGCCTACCGCCGCTTGCGCCCCTTGGCTCGGTCGCAAGCCGCGGCTGGTGCATCGGCGCGACCTGCTCCGTGCGAGTGACACGGCTCCCGTCGTGCGTCTATTGTCTGTGTTGGTGTCTGTGCTGGGAACAATCGCGCGCGCCGGTGTGTGGATCGGCGCTCTCGCGTAGCCCGGATTGAGCGCAGCGAAATCCGGGAACGGCGGAGAAGCTTTAAGTTCGGCCCCGGATTTCACTTTGTTCAATCCGGGCTACGCTTGCTGCTCGCCGGCCTCTCCCCGAGGGGGAGAGGCGAATTTTGCTACGCCGCCTTCTTGCCCTTCTCGGCGAGGCCGGCAAGCGCGCGTAAGACTTCGGTCGCGCCTTTGAGGCGCGTTTCCGGCGTCTCCCACTCGTCGAAGAACACCACCTTCATGTCCGGGCGCACGCGGGCGCCGGCGCCCTGCTTGCCGATAAAGGCGATGAGCCCTTCCGGGTTGGCGAAGGTGTTGTCGCGGAACGCCAGCACCGCGCCCTTGGGGCCGACCTCGATGCGCTCGACATTGGCGCGCCGGCACAGCGATTTGATGGCCACGACCTGGAGCAGATATTCGACCTCCCGCGGCAGCGGGCCGAAGCGGTCGACCAGCTCGGCGGCGAACGCCTCGATGTCGCGGTCGTCCTCGATCTCGGCGAGCCGCCGGTAGAGCGCGAGCCGCACCGGCAGATCGGTGACGTAGTCTTCCGGAATCAGCACCGGCGTGCCGATGGTGATCTGCGGCGACCAGCGGTCGGCGACCGGAGCGCTGATGCCGGCCTTGAGACTCATCACCGCCTCCTCGAGCATCTCCTGATAGAGCTCGTAGCCGACTTCCTTGATGTGGCCGGATTGCTCCTCGCCGAGGAGATTGCCGGCGCCGCGAATGTCGAGGTCGTGCGAGGCGAGCTGGAAGCCGGCGCCGAGGGTGTCGAGCGATTGCAGCACCTTGAGCCGCCGCTCCGCCTGCGGCGTGATCTTGCGGGCGCTGGGCAGCGTCAGCAGCGCATAGGCGCGCAGCTTCGAGCGCCCGACCCGGCCGCGCAGCTGATAGACCTGCGCCAGGCCGAACATGTCGGCGCGATGCACGATCAGCGTGTTCGCGGTCGGGATGTCGAGGCCGGATTCGATGATCGAGGTCGAGAGCAGCACGTCGAACTTGCCGTCATAGAACGCCGCCATCACGTCCTCGAGCACGGCGGACGGCATCTGCCCGTGGGCGACCGCAACGCGGACCTCGGGCACGTTCTTGTCGAGGAAGGATTTGGCCTCGGCTAGATCCTCGATGCGCGGGCAGACATAGAACGACTGGCCGCCGCGATAGCGCTCGCGCAGCAGCGCCTCGCGCACCATGATCGAATCGAATGGCGCGACGAAGGTGCGCACCGCCAGGCGATCGACCGGAGGCGTGGCGATGATCGACATTTCGCGCACGCCGGAGAGCGCAAGCTGCAAGGTGCGCGGGATCGGCGTCGCGGTCAGGGTGAGAACGTGCACCTCGGCGCGCAGCTGCTTGAGCTTCTCCTTGTGAGCGACGCCGAAATGCTGCTCCTCGTCGACGACGATGAGGCCGAGATCCTTGAACTTCACCGTCTTGCCGAGCAGCGCATGGGTGCCGATGACGATGTCGACGGCGCCCTCGGCAAGCCGCTTCTTCACCTTGGCGAGCTCGGCGGCGGAGACGAGTCTTGATGCTTGCGCTACATGAACGGGATAGCCCTTGAGGCGGTCGGAAAACGTCTTCATGTGCTGGCGCGCGAGCAGCGTCGTCGGCACCACCACGGCGACCTGCTTGCCGTTCATCGCCGCGATGAACGCGGCACGCAGCGCCACCTCGGTCTTGCCGAAGCCGACATCGCCGCAGATCAGGCGATCCATCGGCCGGCCGGAGGCGAGATCGGCGTTGACGGCGGCGATCGCCGCCTGCTGGTCGTCGGTCTCCTCATAGGGAAAGCCGGCGCAGAATTCGTCATAGAGGCCGGCGCCGACCGCGAGCCGCGGCGCCTCGCGGAACTGCCGCTCGGCGGCGACCTTGATCAATTCGCCGGCGATCTCGCGAATGCGGTTCTTCATCCGCGCCTTGCGGGCCTGCCAGGCCGCGCCGCCGAGCCGGTCAAGCTCGACGCCGGCGCCTTCCGAGCCGTAGCGCGACAACAGCTCGAGGTTCTCGACCGGCAGATAGAGCTTGTCGCCGCCGGCATAATGGATTTCCAGGCATTCGTGCGGCGCGCCCGCGGCCTCGATCGCGCGCAGGCCGGTGAAGCGGCCGATGCCGTGATCGACGTGCACCACGAGATCGCCAGCGGCGAGACTGGTGACCTCGGCGATGAAATTTTCCGCGCGCTTCGACTGCCGGCGCGGGCGCACCAGGCGCTCGCCGAGAATGTCTTCCTCGGTGATCAGCGCGACGTCCGCGGTCTCGAAGCCGGCGTCGATGCCGAGCACGGCGAGCGCGACCTCGGGCCGCGGCCGCGAGAGCGCCTGCGGCCACGACGCAACCGGCGTCAGGTTGAGGAGCCCATGCTCGGCGAGGACATGCGCCATGCGCTCGCGCGAGCCTTCGCTCCACAGCGCGACGACGACGCGCTTGCCGTCCGCTTGCAGGGTCTCGACGTGGCGCTTTACCGCCTCGAAGACGTTGGTGCCGGGTTCGCTGCGCTCGGCGACGAAGTTGCGGCCGGCATGCGCGCCGATCTCGATCGCGTCCGGCGTGCTGTCCGGCGTCGCAAACGGCGAAAGCCGCGCCAGCGCCGATTGTTCGAGCCGCTCGCGCCATTCGCCCTCGCCGAGATAGAGCCGGTCCGGCGGCAATGGCTGGTACGGCGCACCGCCGCCGGCGCGGTCGAGCGCCTCCTTGCGGGCCTGGTAGTAGTCGGCGATCTGCGCCAGGCGTTCATGCGCGGCGTCCTCGGCCAGCGGCTCGATCGCAATCGGCGTCGCCTCAAGATAGTCGAACAGCGTTTCGAGATGCTGGTGGAACAGCGGCAGCCAATGCTCGATGCCGGCGGCGCGGCGGCCTTCGCTCACCGCTTCGTAGAGGACGTCATCGGGACCGGCGGCGCCGAACGCCGCGACATAGCCGGTGCGGAACAGCCGGATCGTTTCCGTGGTGAGCTGGAACTCCGCCATCGGCACCAGGTCGAGCGCGCGCAGCTCCTCGGTGGTGCGCTGCGTCTCGGCATCGAAGCTGCGGATCGATTCGAGCGTATCGCCGAAGAAATCGAGCCGCACCGGCGCCGCCATGCCGGGAGCGTAGAGGTCGATGATGCCGCCGCGCACCGCATAGTCGCCGGCTTCGCGCACCGTTGAAGCGCGGTTAAAGCCGTTAAGCTCGAGCCATTCGGTGACGCCGGACATCGGCAGGAGATTGCCCGGCGCGGCCGAAAGCGACTGGCGGGCAAGCGTTGAGCGCGGCGGCACGCGCTGGAGGAGCGCGTTGACCGTGGTGAGCACGATGGCGGGCCGCTCGCGGCGCTTCACGCGCGCCAGCCGCGCCAGCGTGATCATGCGCTGCGCCACCACCGCCGGGTGCGGCGAGACGCGGTCGTAAGGCAGGCAATCCCAGGCCGGGAATTCGAGCACCTCGATGTCCGGCGCAAAGAACGCGAGCGCCCGCGCCAGCATCGCCATTCGCGAGCCGTCGCGGCAGACAACGGCGAGGCTGATCGCGGGCGGCGCCGCGCCAGCCCCGACCGCGCGCGCCAAGTCGGCCGCGACCAGGCCTTCGGCGCCGTCGGCGACGCCGGCGAGGAGGAGCGGCCGGCCGGGCTTGAGCCGCGACGCCGGGGATTGCGCCAGTGACCGTATTGGCGCCGTCACCGCTTTGCCCCGGCGCTATGGTGAAACATCCTGAGCTTCGACAGCACGGTCGTGTCGTACTCGCCTGGCACGGCGCCGCCGCCGGCGATCCAGGCGTAGAGATCGGCGTTCGAGGCTTCGATCAGCTTCTCGAACTCGTCGAGCTCACCGGCGTCGAGCTTCTCGATATACGCGTCGGCAAAGCGGCCGACGATCAGATCGGTCTCGCGTACGCCGCGCCGCCAGGCGCGGAACAGCAGCCGCTTTCGCCGCGCGTCCAGCCCCTCGCTCGATCGCTCCGTCATCTTGTCCCATTCATGGCGCATGATCCTTTCGGAAAACCGCAGCCACTTTTCCGGGATCATGCGCGCAACGGCAAAAGCCCGGACGCGGCCGGGCGTGAGGTATATAGAGGGCGACCCCGTCTTCGTCACCACCGGGGCTTGACCCGGTGGTCCATGGCTCATTCACCGTCACACGTGCGGCTGAGCACGGTCGCGACCCGCATGGATTGCCGGGTCAGGGGCACCCCGCGACGCCAGCGTCGCCGGGACCCCACGCCCGGCAATGACGAAGGAGTATGAAACCTCTCGATGCGGCCTCCAATTCTCAATCCGCTGTTTGCCACCGTATCGGCGCTCCCGGGGATCGGACCGAAGCTGGAGAAGCTTCTCCAGCGCCTCCTCGGGCGCGACAGCGAGCCGCCGCGCCTAATCGATCTCTTGTTTCATCTGCCGACCGGATTCGTCGACCGGCGGCAGCAGCCGAAGCTCGGCGACGTCAAGCCCGACACCATCGTCACGGTCGCGGTCACGGTCGATCGCCACCGGCCGCCGCCGCCGAACCGGCCGCGCGCGCCCTACAACATCGACACCAGCGACGAGACGAACACGCTGACCATCACCTATTTCAACGCCCGCAAGGACTATCTGAAGAAGCTCTTTCCCGAGGGCGAGTTGCGCTACGTGTCGGGCACCGCGACGCTTTATGACGGCCATCTGCAGATGGTGCATCCCGACCGCGTCGTCGATGCCGACGGCTTTGCCAACCTGCCGCTGATCGATCCGGTCTATCCGCTCACCGAAGGCCTGCATCCGAACCAGCTGCGCAAGGCGATCGATCTTGCGCTCGAACGCGTGCCGCAACTGCCGGAGTGGCAGGACGCCGCCTGGCTCAAGCGCAACGGCTTGCCGAGCTTTGCCGAGGCGTTGCGCAGCGTCCATCGTCCGGCGGCGCCCGAGGATCTTGCGCCGCAAAGCGCGGCCTGGTCGCGGCTCGCCTACGACGAATTGCTGGCCGGCCAGCTCGCGCTGGCGCTCCTGCGCGGGCACATGCGCGCGCGCGCCGGCCGCGGCAGCGCCGCCGAAGGACGGTTGCGCGCGCGGATCGTTGCCGCGCTGCCCTATGCGCTGACGCCGTCGCAACAGCGCGCGGCGGCCGACATCGTCGCCGATCTGGCGCAGCCGCACCGCATGCTGCGGCTCCTCCACGGCGACGTCGGCTCCGGCAAGACGCTGGTCGCCCTGCTGGCGGCCGCGACCGTGGTCGAAGCCGGCCGCCAGGCCGCGTTCATGGCGCCGACCGAGCTTCTGGCGCGCCAGCACTTCGCCACCATCGCGCCGCTTGCCGCCGCCGCCCAAATTCGCGTCGCCATCCTGACCGGGCGCGAGAAGGGGCGCGAGCGCGCCGAGCTTCTTTCCGCGCTCGCCGCCGGCGAGATCGACCTTCTGGTCGGCACCCATGCGTTGTTCCAGGAAGGCGTAGCGTTCCACGATCTCGCTCTCGCCATTGTCGACGAGCAGCACCGCTTCGGCGTCCATCAACGCCTGGCGCTGGCGCGCAAGGGCGAGGCCGTCGATCTCCTGGTGCTCACCGCGACGCCGATCCCGCGCACGCTGGTGCTCACCTATTTCGGCGACATGGACGTTTCCGAGCTGCGCGAGAAGCCGGCCGGCCGGCAGCGGATCGACACCCGCGCGCTGCCGCTCGAGCGGCTCGCCGAGGTGATTGAGGCGGTCGAGCGCGCGCTCGACGACGGCCGGCGCGTGTACTGGGTCTGCCCGCTGGTCGAGGAATCCGAAACCGTCGATCTCGCCGCCGCCAAGGAGCGCTATCAGAGCCTGAAAAAGCGCTTTGGCGCGCAGGTCGAGCTGGTTCACGGCCGGATGCGCGGCGCCGACAAGGACCGCGCCATGGCGCGCTTTGCTTCGGGTGCCGCGCGCATCCTGGTCGCCACCACCGTGATCGAAGTCGGCGTCGACGTGCCGGAGGCGAGCGTGATGGTCATCGAGCATGCCGAACGCTTCGGGCTCGCGCAGCTGCATCAATTGCGCGGCCGTATCGGCCGCGGCGCCGAGCGCTCCACCTGCCTCCTGCTCTACAAAGGCCCGCTCGGCGACACCGCCAAAGCAAGGCTCGCGATCCTGCGGGAAACCGACGACGGTTTTCGCATCGCCGAGGAGGATCTACGCCTGCGCGGCGAAGGCGACGTGCTCGGCACGCGGCAGAGCGGCATGCCCGGGTTCCGCCTCGCCCGCTTGGAGGTGCACGGCAAGTTTCTCCAGGCGGCGCGCGAAGACGCTGCACTCGTCCTCAACCGCGATCCGCGTCTTCATTCGCCGCGGGGCGAGGCGCTGCGCCAGCTCCTTTATCTGTTCGGGCGCGATGAAGCGGTAAGACTTCTCGGTGCCGGCTAGCTATTGCGCCGGCGAGGGCGCGGCGGACGCCGCCGGTCGCGCCGCCTGCGCGGCGCGGGCGGTGTCGGCGAGCGCGGCGAGCTTGCCCTGCGGGTCGCTGCCGGGCTGCACGATGCCCGCGGACATGATCAGCGTCATCGCCTGCTCGACGGTGATGTCGAGATTGATGATGTCGCGCCGCGGCACGTAAAAGAAGAAGCCGGTGGTCGGATTGGGCGTGCATGGCATGAACGCCGAAACATGCTCGGTCTGCGGCAGTTGCGCGGCGATCGACGTGCTCGGCGCATGGCTCAGGAACACCAGCGACCACATCCCCGGAGCCGGAAACTCGACCAGGCCGACGTGCCGGAAGCTTGATTCCGACGACGAGAACAACGTCTGGAAAATCTGCTTGGTGGTGCGGTAAATCGGCCGCACGATCGGCATGTGGTTCAACAGGCTGTCGCCCAAGCCGACAAGCCTCGAGCCGACCAAATTCGCGGTGAGAAAGCCGAGCATAGTCAGCGCGAAGAACGCGATGATCAGCCCGAAGCCAGGAATGTTGAACGGCAGATAGGTTTCCGGGCGGTACATCACTGGAATGAGCGGGCGCACCAGATTGTCGACCCAGGTGACGAACCACCAGATGATCCACAACGTCACCGCCACTGGGCCGGCGACCACCAGTCCGGTCAGAAAGTAATTGCGCAGGCGGCTCGCCGCGCGGGGCGCAGGCTTGGCTGCGGCCGCAGATGCCTTCCCGCTCTGTTCGCTGTCGCTCATCGTCACGCCCGGCCGTGCGCGCCGGCTCCGCGCTTCCGCCACTATAACGACACGGCGGACGCGCACAAAGGCCGGTGCTGGCAGGGCCGTCGCGCTTATTCCACCGTCACCGATTTGGCAAGATTGCGCGGCTGATCCACGTCGGTGCCGAGCGCGATGGCGGCGTGGTAGGCGATGAGCTGCACCGGTAGCGCATAGACCAGTGGCCCCACCGCCGCCGGCATGGTCGGCAGCGTCAGCGTGTCCAGCAACTGGCCGTGGGCGGCGGTCGCCCCGGCGCGGTCGGTCACCAGGATCAGGCGGCCGCCGCGGGCGGCAACCTCCTGCATATTGGAGACGGTCTTCTCGAACATCCGGTCGTAGGGCGCGATCACCACCACCGGCATGGTCTCGTCGATGAGCGCGATCGGTCCGTGCTTGAGCTCGCCGGCGGCATAGCCCTCGGCGTGAATACAGGAAATTTCCTTCAGCTTGAGCGCGCCTTCGAGCGCGAGCGGGTAGCTGGTGCCGCGGCCGAGATAAAGCACATCGCGCGATTTGGCGAGTTCGCGCGCAAGCTGTTCGATCTGCGGCTCAAGCGCCAGCGCTTCGGTCATGTGCCGCGGCACTTCGATCAGCGCATGCACGAGCTTCTTCTCGTCGCTTTCACTCAGCACGCCGCGGGCCCGGCCGGCGGCGATCGAAAGCGCGGCAAGCGCCGCCAATTGACACGTGAACGCCTTGGTGGATGCCACGCCGATTTCCGGCCCGGCCAGCGTCGGCATCACCACGTCGCTGTCGCGCGCGATGGTCGAGGTCGGCACGTTGACGATGGAGAGCACGTGCTGCTTGTGCTCGCGCGCGTAGCGCAGCGACGCCAGCGTGTCCGCGGTCTCGCCCGACTGCGACACGAAGATCGCCAATCCGCCCGGACCGAGCGGCGCGGCGCGGTAGCGGAATTCCGAAGCGATATCGACTTCGACCGGCAGATGGGCAAAACGCTCGAACCAGTATTTGGCGACCATCCCGGCGTAATACGCCGTGCCGCAGGCCGCGATCGAAATGCGGCTGAGCGCCTTGAAATCGAATGGCAGCGGCATCGGCAGCGCGATGCGCTCGGCCGCCATGTCGACATAGTACGCCAGCGTATGGCCGACGACTTCGGGCTGCTCATGGATTTCCTTGGCCATGAAATGGCGATGGTTGCCCTTG
>JASHXX010000194.1 GCA_030043335.1 Xanthobacteraceae bacterium | reverse complement strand
CCGATGATCTCGGCGTCGGCAGCCGTGTTGGCGAGGGCGAGGCGCAGCGCGCCCGCCTTGTAGCCGGAGACGGCGTCGGCTCTGACGAATTTGAAGCGCTCGCCGAGTGTCCGGCAGTGCTCTTCGATCGGTTGCCAGAGAGCCGGATCGGGCGTGTTGTTGATGACCACCACGCATTCGAGATTGGAGTAATCGAGCCGGGCGACGGCATCGAGCGTCGCCTTGAGCATTTCCGGCGGCTCGCGGCAGGCCGGGATGTGGACCGATACCTTGGGCGCGCCGGCCTCGGGAACGAGCGGCGGCGAATGGGCCAGCCGCCGCGGCGGCCGGCCGAAGGCGATGGCGGCGATCTCTTCGACGCGGGCGAGCGCGATGGCGACAAGCGGCACCAGGAGGGTGACGCCTAACCCAAGCGCGAAGGCAGCGCCGGGCACGAAGTAGTGGCCTTTCCAGAACGCGACGATCGCCGCAAACCAGGCGCCGACCAAATTGGCGGCCGCCGCCAGCGTCAGCGCCTGCGTCGCCGTAACTCCGGCAATCGTCAGGATCGGCAATGAGAGCAACAGCCCGAGCAGGACGGCGAGGCCCGCCCGTTTGAGGTAGTCCGGGTCAGTGATCGATCCGGTCCACGCGAACTTTGCCTCGCGCGAGGCGTCGAACAGGCCCCAGTAGGGTCCGACGCCGCCTTCGAATGTCTTCCACGGCTGATCGATCGCCTCGACGATGTTGTAGTCGATGCCATAGGCCTCGGCGCGGGAGACAAAGTCGCGCAGCACGGCCGCCTGCTCCATGCGGCCCGGATTGGCGTTGTGGAAGTTATAGCCGGCGCTCGGCCAGCCGAACTCGGCGATCACGATCCGCTTGCCGGGATGCACGCGGCGCAGCTTGTCGTAAAACTCGATGGTGTGGTCGACCGCGCTTGAAGCGTCGAAGCCTTCCCAATAGGGCAGGATATGCGCGGCAACGAAATCGACCGCCGAGGCAAACTCCGGATGGTCGATCCAGACGGTCCAGATTTCACCGGTCGTGACAGGAACGGGGCTCGATCGCTTCACTTGCTGGATCAGCTTGATCAGGTCTTCGACGCTCATGTCCGCGCGCAGCGTGGTCTCGTTGCCGACGACGATGGCGTTGACATTGCTGTTGTGGCGCGCGAGCTCGAGCGCGGAGCGGATTTCACGCTCGTTGCGCTCCGCGTTCTTGTCGATCCAGGCGCCGACCGTGACTTTCAGGCCGAATTCGGCCGCGATCGGCGGGATGAGCTCGGCGCCGCCGGTGGCTGAATAGGTACGGATCGCCCGGGTATAGGGGGCGATGGCTTTGAGGTCGGCGCGGATTTGCTCGACCGTCGGGCGGTCGCCGAAATCAGGGTGCTGCGAGGCTACGAACGGGGCGTAGGAAACGCTGGCAAGCTGCCCGGTAAAATCGGGTGCCGTTTCTTTGGCTCGCAGCGAAGCCCACAGGCCGGCATGCACGCACGCTACGAGCGCGAGCACGGCAGCGACGGTGCGCATCGAATTTCAACCAAGCGGGGCTAGGAACACGGGTCGAACCCGTCCCCAAGGTTCGAGGACTAAAATTAGGCGGCTTGCGAGCGGTAAAGCACACGTAGCCTTGACAGGTGGCAAATTCAAGACAGCAACTTTTGTTCCGTAGGATTTTTTTAGATCAGCGCAGCTTGCCAGGGGGCGAAGACGGTCTCGCCGGAGGAGCTGGCGGATGGGCGCACCGCCCGGGCTCAGTGGCTGGCAGGCGGGTTCGGTTCGGCGGCTGCCGGCGCTGGCGGCGGGGCGGGCGCCAACGGATTGATCCAGCAGGCATGGACGCGCCCATTCAGGCTGTCGGGTGCCTTCGGATCCACTGTGTTTCCGTGCAAAATGAGACACCGGAACGTCGCCTGGACGTGGGCACTGGGGCAGCCGAACCGGTCGTAAAGATCGAGGTGCCGGAAGGCGGTATCGAGATCGTCGCGCCATAGCAGGTTGACCACGCGCCGTCCCAACCAGACGCATTCCGGATTGCCCGCCGGGCCGGTGATCGTGCGCTGGGCCTCGGCGAATTCATCCACCTTCTGCTGCGCCTCCTTGCCGGCGTCCGGGTTGGCGGCCGGAGGCTTGTCGCCAGGCTTGGTATTGGTGTTCTGGGCGAGCGCCGGCGGGACGGCGAGGGCGGAAAGAAGAGCGAGCGCGATGCACAGTCGGCCGGCAACGCTGGGCACACGAAGGAGCATGATTCGACTTGTTGGGCCTCTACCGGCCGGTGGCAGGGATAGTCTTAAGGCCACTGGAATCGCGCCGCTCGAGCGGCAATCAACCCCCTGGCGCAGTTCGCCCGACAACAGCCGAAGTCTGGCCGTTTGTCCAGCACGCATCAGCGCGCAGCAAGTCCGATCTTGGCATGACCTGCCGTCAAGGCTAATGCGAGCGCGTGTCCCCCCCGCCCAGAGCAAATGCCGTTGGTCCGGCGCTGGCGCTGTTCACGCTGGCGGCGCTGGCGATCGGCGCCGCGTGGTGGTGGCTAGGCGCCCCGGTCGCGCTGCCGCCGTCGGCGCTCCCCGCCGGGGAGAAGCTGCCTTGCGTATCCTATGCGCCGTTCCGTTACGGCCAAAGTCCGCTGGTCGAAGGAACGCGCGTTGCGCCCGAGCAGATCGACGAGGATCTCGCTCTGCTGTCCCGCTACACCGGATGCGTGCGCACCTACTCGACCGCCGAGGGCGTCGATCATGTCGTGCCGGCGGCCCGGCGTTATGGGCTCGAGGTCCTGCTCGGACTGTGGCTGTCGAACAAGGCGGAGAAGAACCGCCAGCAGATCGCGACCGGTGTCGCCTTGGCCAAGGCCTATCCCGACGTCATTGCCGCGGTGATCGTCGGCAACGAGGTGCTGCTGCGCGGCGAGATGTCGGTGACCGACCTCGTCGCCACCATCCGCGAGGTCAAGTCGCAGGCGCCCGAGCCGGTCACCTATGCCGACGTCTGGGAGTATTGGCTACGCTACTCCGACGTCCAGAGCGCGGTCGATTTCGTCACCATCCACATCCTGCCCTATTGGGAGGACTTTCCGATTCCCGCCGCTCTGGCGGCGGCCCATGTCGGGGCGATCCGCAAGCGCCTCGCCGACGCCATTCCGGGCAAGGACATCATGATCGGCGAGTTTGGCTGGCCAAGCGCAGGCCGCATGCGCGATGGGGCGCGTGCCTCGCCGTCGAACCAGGCGCGCGCCATCACCGCGACGCTCGCGCTGGCCCAGCGCGAGAATTTTCGCCTCAACGTGATCGAGGCGTTCGACCAGCCATGGAAGCGCGCCCTTGAGGGCGCGGCCGGCGGCTATTGGGGCATCCTCGACCGCAACACCGGGGCGCCGAAATTCAGTTTCTCCGGCGGCGCCGTTTCCGATCACCCGCGTTGGCTCGCCCAGGCGCTGGCTGGCGTGTTGCTTGCGGCATTCGCTTTCGGCGGCGCGTTCTTCGCCCAGCGTGAGAAAGGCGGCTCCCGGTATTTGTGGGCTGGGATTGCCGCGCTCAGTTTTCTTCCTGCCGTCCTGTTCGGATGGACGTTCGAGACGGTGCCGGTCGAGAGCTTCAGCCTCGGCAGCGCGATGCGCTCGCTCGCCTTCGCCACAACCGCGGCCGCGGCGCCGATTGTTTGCGCCGCCGCCTGCGCCGGCGGCCGCCCGCTGCCGGCTTTTACCTCGCTCTTTGCCGGCGCCGCCGAGCGCCGCGGCGCCCTGCATTGGGCGCTCGGCGCTACCTTGGTGGCGCTCATGCTGTTGTCTCTTGAAGCGGCGCTGGG
>JASHXX010000193.1 GCA_030043335.1 Xanthobacteraceae bacterium | reverse complement strand
CGTCGGCATGGAAGACGATCGAGCCGTCCGGGTTGCGGATTTCGCTCGTGGTCAGGCGGAACACGATGTCCGCGTAGGGCGATTGTCCCGCCTTGGTGTAGCGCCGCTCGATCCGCATTTTCTGCCCCTTTCAGTCTCTGGTTTCTTCGCGTCAGCGGCTTTGCAGAATGCCCGCTTTATATAAGCCGCCGAATGTTGCCCCGCGAACGCGGCGGCGTGAATTCGCCTCCGCTTCTCGCGCACACACCCCTCTTTGCCCGGCGCACGCGGCATCCTTCCCGCTACTCCAACGACACAGGCGGCCGATCCGGCAGCCGCCGGGCAAAGCAGTCCCCAATGCCGCGCGCCAGCTTTCGGCGCGAAGCGCTCCCGCAAACTCTTTTTGGAGAGCCCGGCGGACTCCGTTACTTCCGCGCCGAACTTCACAAGGCTAGGCCAAGCCCGCCGCGCCCGTCAAGTATTAGTATGAAAATCTGAATCAACCACTAAATGTGGGGATAGTGGGGACGAATCGGGAGGGATTTCGCAAGTATCGGTTATCCGGCCCGAATCCGAAAGAAGTTCCAGAAACGCGGCCGGTTTGTTGCGGCGAATGAAGGCGTCTTGCGGCGATCGGGTTCCGTAACGCCGAGTGCCTGAAAGAGCCGTCGAGACTTCTCAGCGCCGTCGCCTTGCGCTCTATCGGTCACCGTCCTGTCACGCTACGACGGGGCTTTCTCGCTGATTCCGAGTGAGATCGCCCGAGAAAACAGGGATTTTGGCAAGCCCGGTTGCAATAGCGCCCAATAACTTATTGAATTTAATGCAGGAATGGAGCCGGAAAAACGCGCTCTGTCGCAGCCGTGTCGCTTGGCGCCGGTGCCTTTCGGCTTCGACTGCGTTGCCGGCGTTGCCGCCATTAACCTTAAAGAAGTCTTACTTTTCGCGTCGGTTCCGTTGGCTTGACGGGGCAGGAGGGGCGTGCCGATAACCTTTTGCTAATGGTGGGGTGTTGGTTCCAGCGTGCTGTCCGCGCGGGGCGCATCATTGCGTGTGCAGCCCTCCTGGCCGGTTGCGCGCAAGCGATCCACAACGAGCCGATCAACCAGCCGCTCGCTGCCGGCGCCAAGCCGTCGGTCGACCTCGGCCGCGACGTCGACACCTATTTCGATGACACCGTCATCGCGCTTTCCTTCTCCGGCGGCGGCATGCGGGCGGCGGCCTTCTCCTATGGCGTGCTCACCGGCTTCGACGAAACGCAGGTGCGGACCGCCGCGCGCTCGATGTCGCTGCTCGACCGGATCGACTTCGTCACCGGCGTATCGGGCGGCTCTGTTCTGGCCGCCTATTACGGGCTGAAAAAGCGCAAAGCGCTCAGCGACTTCAAACAGCGTTTTCTCCTGCGCAACGCCGAGGAAGGGCTGCAGACCGAGCTCAGCCTCATGAACGTCGCGCGCGGGCTCCAAGGCGGCGTCAACGACACCACGCAATTCCCGCAATGGCTCGACGAAAATCTGCTCGACCACGCGACCTTCAAGACCCTCCTGTTCCAGCGCCGGCCCACGGTCTGGATCAACGCCTCCGATATCTACAACCGCACGCCGTTCGTGTTCGGCCGCACCACGTTCGGCGCGCTGTGCAGCGATTTGTCGACCTACCCGGTGTCGCTTGCGGTCGCGGCTTCGGCGGCGGTGCCGGTCGTGTTTGCGCCGGTCGTGATCCAGAACTATCCCGGCGGCTGTCCGATCCCGTTGCCGTCATGGGTGCAGCAGGTTCGCAATTCCGTGAGCGCTTCGCCGCTCCTCAAGCTCTATGCCGACGCGCTGCAGCGCTATCACGACGGCGAGGTCCGCTACGTGAAGCTACTCGATGGCGGCCTGGTCGACAATTACGGGCTCGCGGCCTTCACCGTCGCCCGTCTCGTTGCTGACACTCCCTACGCGCCGCTCGAGCCGGAGGAGGGCGTCAAGTTGCGGCGGCTGTTGTTCCTGGTGGTCGATTCCGGCCGCGCGCCTTCGGGCGGATGGGTGCAAACCGTCGAAGGCCCGACCGGCGTCAATCTGATCACCGCCGCATCCGATACCGCAACCGAATCCGGCGCGGTCGGAAGCTATTCGGCTTTTGCCGACACCATGAACCGATGGCAGGACCTGCTGATCAAGTGGCGCTGCAACCTTTCGCCCGCCGAGCGGCACCGCTTCGGCGCGCCGACCGGGTGGAACTGCCGCGACGTGAGACTGTACCTCGCGCGTCTGTCGTTCGATCAGTTGGGACCGGAGCGCGCCGCCGCGCTCAACACCATCGAAACGCGCTTCAAGCTCCCGCCCGATCAGGTCGACCTGCTGATCAATGCGGGACGCGACGCGCTCAAGACCAATCCCGTATTCCGCTCGTTCCTGAAATCGCTCGGGGCGCCGCCGCCGCGCGAGACGCCGGTTGCCTCTCCCGCTGAGGGCGCGCTTGAGGCGGAAGCGCAGGCGCAATGACGCTGCCGGCTACTCCGCCGCCGCCTTCGTGTGGCCGAGCCGGCGATTGAGCGTTTCCAAAAGGCCTTCGGCGGCCTCGGCGATGATGGTACCGGGCGGGAAGATCGCCTCGGCACCGGCGGCCTTGAGCGCGGCGTAGTCCTGCGGCGGCACCACGCCGCCCACGACCACCATGATGTCGGAGCGCCCGTGGCGTTCGAGCTCGGCCTTGAGCTCGGGCACCAGCGTCAGATGCGCGCCGGCGAGCGAGGAGATGCCGAGAATGTGCACGTCGTTCTCGACCGCCTGGCGCGCGGCTTCGGCCGGCGTCGCAAATAGCGGGCCGATGTCGACGTCGAAGCCAAGATCAGCGAACGCCGAGGCGATCACCTTCTGACCGCGATCGTGCCCGTCCTGGCCGATCTTGGCGACCAGGATGCGCGGCCGGCGGCCTTCATTTTCTTCGAACTCAGCGACGCGTTTCTGCACCCGAGCGACGGCGTCTGCCATGCCGACCTCCCGCCTGTAGACGCCGGAGATCGCTTTGATCTCGGCGCGGTGGCGCCCGAAGACCTGCTCGAGCGCCAATGAAATCTCGCCAACGGTCGCCTTGGCGCGGGCGGCGTCGATGGCGAGCGCAAGAAGATTGCCGTTGCCGCCTTGCGCGCTACGGGTCAGCGCGGTGAGCGCCTCGGTCACCGCCTGCGGATCGCGCTCGCGCTTGAGCCGCTTGAGCTTGTCGATCTGCAATTGCCGCACCGCGCCGTTGTCGACCTTGAGGATCTCGATCTGCGCCTCGTCCTGCGGCCGGTATTTGTTGACCCCGATCACCGCTTGCGCGCCGGAATCGATGCGCGCCTGGGTGCGCGCCGCCGCCTCCTCGATGCGCAGCTTCGGCAGCGACGCTTCGATCGCGCGCGCCATGCCGCCTAATTCCTCGACCTCGCGGATATGGCCCCAGGTGCGCGCCGCGAGATCATGCGTAAGCCGCTCGACATAGAACGAGCCGCCCCAGGGGTCGATCAGGCGCGTCAAGTCGCTCTCGCGCTGCAGCACGATCTGGGTGTTGCGGGCGATGCGGGCGGAAAAGTCGGTCGGCAGCGCCAGCGCTTCGTCGAGCGCGTTGGTGTGCAGCGACTGGGTGCCGCCCTGCGTTGCCGCCATCGCCTCGATGCAGGTGCGCGTGACGTT
>JASHXX010000192.1 GCA_030043335.1 Xanthobacteraceae bacterium | reverse complement strand
TTGCGCGCCTCGGAAAGCAACGATCTGCTCTTTGCCGCGATCGACGAGGCGATCTCGCGCAAGCCCAAAGGCCACGATTTCATCATCGACCGCCGCCACCAGCGGCCGGCGCTGGCGCGGCATATGAGCGTGACCGGCGGATGATGAGACGCGGCCCGGATTGAGCGAAGCGAAATCCGGGAGCAGCGTCTAAGCCTCGTGCTCGTCCCGGCTTTCGCTTTGCTCAGCTGGCCTAAATTCTGAGAGCACTCTCGCAGCGGCCAAAAATTCGGCGTGCCGGTACGCCCGGCGCTCGAGCGCCAGTTCGTCGCGGCCCCATTGCTCCATGTTCCAGTCCTCATCCACATGTGCCGCCTGCCAAGCCGCTTCGGCCTCTAGCGCCCCGCGTGCGAGCGCAAGCGCGATGAACGCCGAGCCAGTGAGCGTGGTCACCGCATGCACAGCGCCAAGGCGCCAGGAATCGGTCGGGATTGCCGCCCGCGCCGCGGCAAGCGCCGCCTCGAGCTGGGCCACGTGAACCACGCCCTCGCCCACCGCGAAATGCGCGCCGACCGCTTCACGCGTCCAGCCGAGGATCGGGTCCCAATGGGCCGCCTGACGGTCACGCAGGCCCTGCGGCGCGTGCGCGCGATAGCAAACGAGGTCCGAGGCGAGATATTTTTCGACCTCCGCGGCCACCGGGCCGGGCCGCAGAGCAACCCCGTCGACGACCGCGTTGGCCAAGCGGGTCTGCGGCATCGTGGCCGGATCGATCATTTCGCCCTGCGCCTCCCATTCCGCTGCCATGGCTTGCGCCAGGGCCGGCGTCGGCGCGACAAGCACGCGGCCTGCGGGCGTGCGCACCGGCTTGCCGTCGAGTTCGACGGCATAGCCTTGCGCGACGCGGGCGGTTGCGGCCTTCGCATAGAAGCGGCGCCGCAGGACCGGCCGGCTCAGCCGCCGCGCCGCCTCGGTGGCACTTACGGGGGAATCCGTCTCGGGTTGGTCAGGCATGAGACTTTAGACCATAGCCGAGACCGCACCCGCCGGCAGCGGATCCCGCCACGCCGCGATGCCGGATTCGGACTGACACAGAATCGCCAACATATTCAGTAGTTTACGTTAATATCAGCGCGGCCGCATGACGCCGGCAAAAGATGCGACGGTCACGCCGCCAATTGCGCGTTTTGTCAAGGATCGCCAAAGACAAAACGCCGTCATAACAAGGCGGAACGGTGGAAATTCGCGCCCTGCTCGACTAGTATCCGCGCCCGGATTCGGGCGACGGAACCTCACCGTGGAATGCCGGATCCACGCAGCATTCATCGTCGGAGCGTCGGCGAGCGCTGCGTGCAAGAGGAGTCGATGAAACCCACCGATATTTCGGTCCCGGACTACTTCCATAAGGTCGTGGATTGTCAGTGGGCCTGCCCAGCGCACACGCCGGTTCCCGAGTACATCCGTTTGATCGCGGCGGGCCGCTATACCGACGCCTACATGCTCAATTGGGAATCGAATGTCTTTCCCGGCATCCTCGGACGAACCTGTGACCGACCCTGCGAGCCGGCGTGCCGTCGCGCCCGCGTGGAAAAGGAGCCGGTCGCGATCTGCCGGCTAAAGCGCGTCGCTGCCGATTTCAAGGATGAGATCCGTGGCTACTTGCCCAAGCCGGCGGAGAAGAAGAACGGCAAGCGGGTCGCCCTTGTGGGCGGCGGCCCCGCTTCGCTGACCGTGGCCCGCGATCTCGCTCCTATCGGTTATGAGTGCGTCGTCTTCGATCAGGACCCGCTGTCGGGCGGCATGATGCGCACGCAGATTCCGAAATTCCGCCTGCCGGAAAGCGTGCTCGACGAGGAATGCGGCTACATCCTCGATCTCGGCATCGAATTCGTCGGCGGCAAGCGCATCGACAGCATGAAGGCGCTGCTCGCCCAAGATTTCGACGCGATCTTCGTCGGCTGCGGCGCGCCGCGCGGCCGCGATCTCGACATCCCCGGCCGCAAGGAAGCGGCGACGAATATCCACATCGGTATCGACTGGCTCGCCAACGTCTCGTTCGGTCACATCAACAAGATCGGCAAGCGCGTGATCGTGCTCGGCGGCGGCAACACCGCCATGGATTGCTGCCGCTCCTCGCGCCGGCTCGGCGGCGAGGACGTCAAGGTCGTGGTGCGCTCCGGCTTCGAGGAGATGAAAGCGTCGCCTTGGGAAAAGGAAGACGCCATCCACGAGGACATTCCGATCTTCAACTACCTGGTGCCGAAGGAATTTACCCACGACAAGGGCAGGCTTACCGGCGTCACCTTCCAGAAGGTCAAGGCCGTGCGCGACGCCAAGGGCCGCCGCGAGCTCATACCAACCGGCGAGCCGGACCAGCACTTCCCCTGCGACGATGTGCTGGTCGCCGTCGGACAGGAGAACGCTTTCCCCTGGATCGAACGCGACTGCGCCATCGAATTCGACAAGTGGAACATGCCGAAGGTCAATCCGAAGACCATGGGCTCGACGCACCCCAAGGTATTCTTCGGCGGCGATGCCGCGTTCGGGCCAAAGAACATCATCTGGGCGGTCGCCCACGGCCACGAAGCGGCGATCTCGATCGA
>JASHXX010000191.1 GCA_030043335.1 Xanthobacteraceae bacterium | reverse complement strand
AGGAGAGCGGCGACCGCAACCGCGATCGGCATGTCAACGCCGCGGTCGCGCGCCATCTCGACCAGCACCGCGGCGGTGAACGCGCCTTCGGCCAGCCCGGTCGCGGCCTGGATCGTCGCGGGCTTATGGCCGCGGCCGAGATTGACGCCGAAGGTGAAATTGCGCGACTGCGGGCTCGAGCAGGTGAGCAGCACGTCGCCGAGGCCGGAGAGGCCCATCAGCGTCTCTGGCCTGGCGCCACAGGCGCGGCCGAACCGCATCAGCTCGGCGAAGCCGCGCGTGGTCAGCGCCGCGGCTGCGCTCGCACCGAGGCCGCGGCCGGTGACGACGCCGGCGGCAATGGCGAGTACGTTCTTGGCGGCGCCGCCGATCTCGACGCCGCGTATGTCGGTCGAATGGTACGGGCGGAAGTTCGCCGAGCCGATCGCCTGGGCCAGTCCGGCCGCAAGCGCCTCGTCAGTTGCCGCGAGCGTGATCGCCGTCGGCATGCCGCGCGCCACGTCGGCCGCAAAGCTCGGGCCGGACAGAATCGCCGGCATGGCCTCGGGCGCGCATTCGGCGATCACCTCGGTCATGAATTTCTTCGTGCCGCGTTCGATGCCCTTGGCGCAGACGATCAGCGGCGCGGGCGCGGCGAGCACGGGCGCTAGCGCCAGTGCGGCCGCGCGCACCGATTGTGCCGGAACCGCGACGAGAAACACTTCGGCATCGGCGGCGGCCGCGAGATCGGCGGCAAGCAAGACGCGGTCATCGATCCGCACGCCGGGCAGGAACAGGCTTTCGCGTCTGCTTTGGAGCTGTGCGGCATTGGCGACGTTGCGCGCCCACAGCGTGACCTTGCGGCCGGCGCGCGCGCAGGTCAGCGCCAGCGCCGTGCCCCAGGCGCCGGCGCCGACGATCGCGATGTGGTTGAAGGCCATGACGGCGCGGCCTGGCCTCCGGCTACAGCGCTTCGCCGCGCAGCAGTTTCGGCACTTCGCCGACGAGCCCCGCCGCTTCGCGGATGAACAGGCGCTTGAGATTCGGCACGCGGTCGACCACGCCGAGGGCGACGTCGCGGACAAGCCGCAGCACCGCGGATTGATTGGAGAACAGGCGATTGAGGCCGTCGGTCGCGAGCCCCATGGTCATCGTGTCGAAGCGGCGCCAGCGCTGATAGCGCTCGAGCACATCGGCTGCGCCCGGATCGAGCCCGAGCCGCACCGCGTCGACAATGACCTCGGCGAGCGCAGCCACATCCTTCAGCCCCATATTGAGCCCTTGGCCGGCGATCGGATGGATCACGTGGGCGGCGTCGCCGACAAGCGCGATCCGTTCGGCGATGAACGAGCGTGCGACGAAGAAGCCGAGCGGGTGCGCGCGTCGTGGGCCGACGCTTGTGATCTCGCCGAGATGAAGCTTGAAGCGGCGTTCGAGCTCGGCATGGAAGGCCGCGTCGGGCAATGCGACGATGCGGTCGGCCTCCCGCGTCGCCTCGGTCCAAACGATCGAAGAGCGGCGGCCCTTGAGCGGCAGGATCGCGAACGGTCCCGCCGGCAGGAAGTGCTCCTCGGCGCGGCCCTGATGGTCGCGTTCGTGCCCGACATTGGTCACGATCGCCGATTGCGGGTAGCTCCAGCCATGGGTGGCGATGCCGGCGCCACTGCGAATCGACGAGCGCGCGCCGTCGGCGGCTACGAGAAGCCGCGTTGAAATCGCGCTGCCATCGGCGAGCTCGATATCGATCGATGGCGCCCATCTTTCCTCCGAAGGCAAGGGTCGACCGCCGTCGGGCACTCGGGGTGGGGCGAAGGCGGCGACCGCGGTCGTGCGCAGCTCGATGCCGACCTCGTTCGTCTTCGCCGCCAGCGCGTCGATGAGACGCCCGTTCTCGATCATATGGGCGAACGGCTCGCCCGGTTCGATCTCGCCCGCGAAGGTGAGAAAGACCGGACGCACTGCGTCGTCGAGCCGACTGTCGGTGACGACCATGTCGAGGATCGGCTGCGCTTCATCCGCGATGCCCTGCCAGACGCCGAGCGTTTCGAACAAACGGCGCGCGGCGGCGACGATCGCGGAGGCGCGCTCGTCGTCGGCATGGCTTTTGCCGAGCATCGGGTCGGCAACGGTGACGGAAAAAGTCGGGCCGAGTCCTTGGCGCAGCGCGACGGCGAGCGCGAGGCCGGCAAAGCCGCCGCCGGCAACGAGAACGTCGATCAGGCCATTCGCGCGAGTCATGACCGGTACGTTGAAACTCTCGAGCCTATTTCTGGACCGTTGCCGCGGGGCAGCATAACATCGCCGGACCAACCGTGCGAATTCGCCATCACTGCCGGTGTCGCCGGCACTTCTCGGAACAGATTGGGTTCATTCATGTCCGCCATCCAGGACGTCCTCGACATTCTCGACCTCGAGCCGCTTGAGGCGAATCTGTTCCGCGGCCGCTCGCCGCAATCGAAGTGGCAACGTGTCTATGGCGGACAGGTGATCGGCCAGGCGCTGGTCGCCGCCTGTCGCACCGTCACCGAAGTGACGCAACGGCCGCCGCACTCTCTGCATGCCTATTTTCTGCTCGGCGGCGATCCCAAGGTGCCGATCATCTATGAGGTCGACCGTATTCGCGACGGGCGCAGCTTCACCACCCGGCGCGTCACCGCGATCCAGCACGGCGCCGCGATCTTCTCGATGGAGGTGTCGTTCCACGGCGCCGAGCCCAGCCTGTCGCACCAATTCCCCATGCCGGACGTTCCCAAGCCAGAGGCGCTCCCGACCGAAGCCGAGCTCCGGCAGCGGATGATGGCCAAGCTCCCGGATCCCATGCGCACCTATTATCAGCGCGAACGGCCGATCGAGATGCGGGCGGTCGAATACGGCCGCTATCTCTGCGAGAAGGTCGAGGGCGACGGATTTCATGTCTGGATCCGCGCGACCGGAAGCCTGCCGGACGAGCCCGCGATCCATCAGTGCGTACTCGCTTACGCTTCCGACATGAGCTTGCTCGGCGCGGCGCTGATCCCGCATGGGCTTTACATCTTCAACAACGAGATTATGGCGGCAAGCCTCGACCATGCGATGTGGTTCCATCGCCCGTTCCGCGCCGACGAGTGGCTGCTTTACGTGCAGGACAGCCCGAACCTCGCCGGTTCGCGCGGTTTCGCCCGCGGCCTGATCTTCGCCGGCGACGGCACGCTTGTCGCCTCGGTGGTGCAGGAAGGGCTGCTGCGGCAGCGCCGCGCCAAACCGGGCGCGGGAGGCGAGGCCGACAAAACCGCTTAATTCCCGGCGGCGAGCCCGGTATGGTGCGCAGCGCCGAACGCACCCGGGAACCGATCCATGAAGCTCGTTATCGCCATCATCAAGCCGTTCAAGCTCGAGGAGGTGCGCGACGCGCTGACCGCCCTCGGTGTCCGCGGCATGACCGTCACCGAAGTCAAGGGATACGGCCGGCAAAAGGGCCACACCGAGATCTACCGCGGCGCCGAATACGCGGTGAACTTCCTGCCGAAGATCCGGGTCGAAGTCGCAGTCCCGGCGGAGGAGGCCGACAAAGTGGTCGAGGCAATCGGTACGGCCGCGAAGACCGGCCAGATCGGCGACGGCAAAATTTTCGTGGTGCCGCTTGAGCACGCTATGCGCATTCGCACCAACGAGACCGATGCCGACGCGCTCTAGCGCACCACGCCTCGGGCATCTGGTATCGAACGCGGCAATAACGCGTGAAAGAATGAATTTATATTCAGCATCGGGAGACGGACTTCTCGCAGCCTATTTTTTGTGCATTCTGTCTGGCGTTTGGGCGGGGGATTTGGTGGTGGAGGCGCGGCGGCACGAAGTTGCTTGGAAGCGGGTCCGAACTGCCGTCGATCCCTGGAGCGGGCAGGGTCGTTTGTCGAACTGGCACGGTGTTTGATTCCTGGTGAAGGGTAATGCCGCCGGGCCGCGGGCGCGCGCCGCCGTCATTGCATGGCTTTAAGTCCGCCCCCTCGCTGCGCCGCAGCAGCGGGCGAGTGGGAGATTGCATCAATGAAAATCGTCATGGCCATCATCAAGCCTTTCAAGCTCGACGAGGTCCGCGACGCGCTCACCAAGATCGGCGTTCAGGGACTGACCGTGACCGAGGTGAAGGGCTACGGACGGCAAAAGGGCCACACCGAAATTTATCGCGGCGCCGAATACGCCGTGAGCTTCCTGCCGAAAATCAAGCTCGAGATCGCCTGCGCCGCCAACCAGGTCGACAAGGTCGTCGAGACCATCTCGGTGGCGGCGAAAACCGGACAGATCGGCGACGGCAAGATTTTCGTGTTCGGCCTCGATCATGCGGTACGCATCCGCACCGGCGAGACCGACGCCGCGGCGCTTTGAACGGCCCCGCACCCAAAAATGGACAGGAGTGAAATCATGACGCCGAAGACCTTCTCGCGTGCGGGGATTCTCGCCCTTGCCGGAGCGATGCTGCTCGCCATCGTGCTCAGCCTGCCGGCATTCCATAGCGCCTCGGCGCAGACGCCGGCGGTTCCGGCGGCGGCTGCGCCCGCGGCGGCGCCGGCCGAGCCGCCACCGCCCGCTTGCGACGCCAAGACGCTCGAGAAGTGCACGCCGAATTCCGGCGATACCGCCTGGATGCTCACGTCGATGGCGATCGTGTTGATGATGACGATTCCGGGCCTCGCCTTGTTCTACGGCGGCATGGTGCGCAAGAAGAACGTCGGCGACACGGTGATGACGAGCTTTGCCATCACCTGCCTTATCAGCATTCTGTGGTTGTTCTTGACCTACAGCCTCGCGTTCCGCTCGGGGACGCCGTTCATCGGCGGGCTCGATCGCGCCTTCCTGCAGGGCATCTTGAGCGACATCTCCAAGAATATCGGCAATCCCAACCCGCTGGCGCCGACCATCCCCGAAACCGTCTATTCGATGTTCCAGCTGACCTTTGCGATCATCACCGCGGCGCTGATTGCCGGCTCATTCGCCGAGCGCATGAAGTTCTCGGCGATGCTGTGGTTCATTGGCCTATGGGCGATTGTGGTCTATTCGCCGATCGCACACTGGGTGTGGGGACCGGACGGCGTGTTCAACAGCGCCAATCCCGACGCGAAGTTCCACGTGCTCGATTTTGCCGGCGGCACCGTGGTGCACGTCAATTCCGGGACCGCGGGGCTGATGGCCGCGCTGATGGTCGGCAGGCGCAAGGACACCGCGCCGCCGCACAATATGGTGCTGACCCTGATCGGCGCTTCGCTCCTGTGGGTCGGCTGGTTTGGCTTCAATGCCGGATCGGCGGTGAGCGCCGGAATGCAGGCCGGCATGGCGATGGCGGTCACGCATCTGGCCACCGCGACCGCCGGCTTCACCTGGATGATCGTCGAGTGGATCATGCGCGGCAAGCCGACGGTGATCGGCATCTGCTCTGGGGCGGTCGCCGGACTGGTCGCCATCACGCCGGCCTCCGGTTTCGTCGGGCCGATGGGCGCGTTCTGCATCGGGCTTGCGGCCGGCATCGTCTGCTACTTTGGCTGCACCGGACTCAAGCACATGTTTGGCTACGACGATGCGCTCGATACGTTCGGCGTGCATGCGGTCGGCGGCGCGGCCGGTGCGCTGCTCACCGGCGTGTTCGCGGTCAGCGAATATGGCGGCACCGCCGGATTGATCGAAGGCAATCCGGGCCAGGTCGCCAATCAGGCGATCGGCATCGGCTGCGTGTTCGTCTACGACGTGATCATGACGCTGATCATCCTCAAGATCGTCGACCTGACCGTCGGGCTACGGGTCAGCGAGGACGTCGAGCGCAATGGCCTTGATCTCGCGCTGCATGGTGAGACCGTGCAGTAGAATCGAAGCCCCGACCGAGCCGGCGCCTTTCAGTTTTCGGCAACCCGCTCGTCGCGTCAGTCCGCGGTTCGACGCAGCGCCGCCGGTCCGCTGTTCCCACCGGCCCAATTCCTGCGTCGCCAACGCGCCCGTGGCGGTTTAAAATGCGCGCGGCAAGCGCCGATCGGGATTCCGGGGGCAAGCGCTGGCCGGGAAAGCGGGTGAACCATGTCCTTGATGACGACGCGGCGTTTCGCGCCTCTGTTCTGGTGCCAGTTCTTCTCGGCATTCGGCGATAATTTCCTCAAGACCGCGCTGGTTTTCGTCATCCTGTTCCAGGTCGCGGGCGCCAATTCCGCCGCCCTGGTCACGCTTGCGGGGGCGACGCTCATCGTTCCGTTCTTCTTCCTCTCCGGGCTCGGCGGCGAGATCGCCGACCGCTACGACAAGGCGTGGGTCGCACAGCGCCTGAAGTTTGCCGAGATCGGGGTGGCCGCGCTCGCGGTCGCCGGCTTTGCCGTTCATTCGCTCGTCATACTGTTCCTCGCCGTGTTTCTATATGGCGTCATCGCCGCGCTGTTCGGCCCGATCAAATACGGCATCCTGCCTGACCACCTCGCCCGCGCCGAACTGCCGGCCGGCAACGCGCTGGTCGAAGGCGGCACCTTCCTCGCCATCCTGCTCGGCACCATCGTCGCCGGGCTCGCGGCGCGAGGCGGCGGCGACCCGATCCATTTCGCCTGGCTGATGATGGTGTCGGCCTTCGCGTGCTGGATCGCGAGCCGGTTCATCCCGCCGAGCGGCGAAGGCGCGCCGCATCTTGTCGTCAACCGCAACATCATCGCCTCGACCGCAAGCCTGGTCAGATATGTGCGCGGCGACGTCCGCCTATGGTGGGGCGCGCTGGTGGTGAGCTGGTTCTGGCTCGTCGGCGCGCTGGTGCTCTCGCTGCTGCCGACCCTTGTGACGTTTTACATTGGCGGCAGCGAAGCCGTCGTCACGCTGTTCCTCACGATCTTTTCGGTTGCGGTCGGAGTCGGCTCGGCTCTGGCCGCCTGGCTTGCCGCGGGACGCATCGTCCTGTTGCCGACGCTGGTCGCCGCCGTGCTGCTCGGGCTGTTTTGCCTCGATCTCGGCTGGACCGTCTCCGCGATTGCGCCGGCGGCGCAACCGCTCGGCATCGCCGAGTATTTCGCGACGCGCTACAGCATCCACATCGCCATCGACCTGGCCGGGCTGGCGATCGCCGGCGGCCTCTTCATCGTGCCAAGCTTCTCGGCGGTGCAGGCCTGGGCCGGCGCCGACCGCCGCGCCCGCGTCGTCGCCGCGGTCAACGTGCTCAACGCCGCCTT
>JASHXX010000190.1 GCA_030043335.1 Xanthobacteraceae bacterium | reverse complement strand
GGAACTGGTCAACGCCCGCGTGGCGCTGGTCACCGCGCAACACGACCGCGTGGTGGCTTCCTTTACCCTGCTGGCGGCGGTCGGCGGCTTGTCGATGCCGCGGCTCGGCCTCGACGTTCTGATCTACGATCCGCAGATTCACTATCAGCAAGTGCGCGACGCCTGGGTCGGCCTGCGCATTCCCGACGGCCGATAGGACACGCGCGGCGGCCAGGCCTTGGCGTGTCGCCGGCAGCCGATGCACAGCCGGCGATTGCGTTGGACTTTCGGCATGACATACTGGCGGCCGACTCGCATAGCTGGGCCTGCGTGATTCGCACCAGACTCGTGTCGCGGCGACGCAGGCTTCGACGGCCAAGGCGCTTCGACAGCCAAGGCACGGTGGCGCGGCGTGGAGCGGTTTGGGGACGGCTTGAGGTGAGGACACGCGGATGACGCAGCCAGCAAGATCGCAAGAACCGTCGATGGAGGAGATTCTCGCTTCCATTCGCCGCATCATCGCGGACGACGACGCCAACAAGACCGCGCAGCGCGAGGCCGAGGCGCCGACGCCGGACGTGAACGCCGAAGCCGCGCCGGAGCCGTCGCCGCCGCCGATCGTCGCGCCGCAGCCAAGTGTCGACGAGATCCCTGTCGAGCCGCCGCCTTCGCCCCCGGTTGCCGCGCCTCCGCCCGTCGAAGTCGCCGCCGACGATCAAGGCTCCGATATTCTCGACCTCACCGAATCGATGGCGGCGGCGAAGCCGCAGCCCGCACCCAGCGTCGTGTCGGAGCCTGCGCCGCAGTTTCGCAAGATCGAGGGGCATTCCGACCTGAGCTTCGACGACCCGGTCGAGGAACCGGTGGTGCAGAGCGCCGCGGCGGAAGTGCGCAGCCACTACTCGCGCGAGTCCGCCGGACGCGATGAGGATGACCGCGGACGGCTGCTGTCGCCTGCGACCAGCGCGGCAGTCGATTCGGCGTTCAACTCGCTTGCCCAGACCGTGCTGGTGCAGAATGCCCGCACGCTCGAGGATTTGGTGCGCGAAATGTTGCAGCCGATGCTCAAGGGCTGGCTCGACGACAATCTGCCCGGCATAGTCGAGCGCCTGGTCCGGGCCGAGATCGAGCGCGTTTCCCGCGGCCGCATGAGCTGAAACGGCGAATCAGGCCCGTTTCAGCACGGCGGCAAGCTTGAGGGCCTGATCGGAAAGCACACTCGGATCCTCCTTGACACTCGCCGGAGGCTTCAAGGCGACGCCGGTCTTGCGCGGAATGACGTGCACGTGCAGGTGAAATACCACCTGGCCGCCGGCGGTCTCATTGAATTGATGAACGGTCAGACCGTCGGCGGAAAAGACGGTCATCGCCGCCCGCGCCACCGCCTGCGTCGTCTTGAACAGATGCGCCAGATCCTCCGGCTCGATGTCGATGAGCGTGCGCACCGGCGCTTTGGGAACGACCAGCGTGTGACCCGGCGCCCGCGGCATGATGTCGAGAAACGCAAATGTCTTGTCGTCTTCGTAGATCTTGTGCGCCGGCAATTCGCCGCGCAGGATTTTGGCAAAAAGATTGTTGGGGTCGTAACTCGGCATCGTAGTCTCCCTTGCGCATGATCCGGAAAAGCCGGCACCGATTCTCGGAGAAGATCATGCGCCATCAACGCTGCGCTCGATCGTAGTCAATCGGGTTCGGGAACGAAATCCTTGCGAAAGGGCCCCATGGCGGCAAGCTCGGCGCCGGCCGCGGCCACGTAGGCGCGCTCGCGCAGGAGATAATCGGCGATTGCGCGCCGCAGCGCCGGATCGGCGATGTAGTGCGCCGAAAAGGTAGTCGTCGGCATATAGCCGCGGGCGATCTTGTGCTCGCCCTGGGCGCCTGCCTCAACGCGGCGAAGCTTGTGCGCGATCGCATAGTCGATCGCCTGGTAGTAGCACAGCTCGAAATGCAGGAACGGATGGTGCTCGATCGCGCCCCAATGCCGGCCGAACAGGGCGTGCGAGCCGATGAAATTGATGGCGCCGGCGATGAAACGCCCGCCGCGCTTGGCCATCACCAGGAGGATGCGCTCGCGCATCGTTTCGCTGACCAAAGAAAAAAACGGCCGCGTGAGATAAGGCCGGCCCCATTTGCGCGAGCCGGTTTCCATGTAGAAGGCGAAGAAGTCGTCCCATACCGCTTCGGTGAGATCGCCGCCGGTGTGCCAGTGCACGGTGATGCCGTTGGTCAGAGCTTCGTGGCGTTCGCGGCGGATGGTCTTGCGCTTGCGCGCGGCGAGCGCGGCCAAAAACTCGTCGAAGCTCGCGTAGCCGGCATTGTCCCAGTGGAATTGCTGGTCGGTTCGCTGCAGGAATCCGAGCTCGCCGAGGAATCGAAATTCCGGCTCGGTCGCGAAGGTCACATGAACGCCGGACGCCTGCTCTAGCGGGCACAGCTCGATCAGGCCGGCGGCGAGCGCATTACGCACCTCACGCGTGCGCGGCCCCGGGCGCACCAGCAAACGGCGACCGCAAGCGGGCGTAAACGGCACGGCGACTTGAAGCTTGGGGTAGTAATTTCCGCCGGCGCGCTCATAAGCGTCGGCCCATCCGGCATCGAACACGTATTCGCCGCGCGAGTGGCTCTTGAGATAGCAGGGGGCGGCGGCAAGGAGCTCGCCTCCGGCGTCTTTGACCAGAACGTGCCGGACCTGCCAGCCGGTGCGGCCGCCGACTGATTTTGAGGCTTCGAGCGCAGACAAAAAACTATGCGATAAGAAGGGATTAAACGGGTATTCCTGATTCGGCGATTGATCATCGCTGGGGTTGGCACAGGCATCCCAGGCCGCGGCGCTGATTTCGCCGATGGCGTTCACCACCCCGACGCGCAGTGGCGCCGGCGCGGTGCGCGTCGCCTCTGGAACGGTCGGCGGCTCGGTGCCGGGCGGCTTGGTCATGGCCGAAAGCCCTCGAAAATGATCTGATCCGCCCAACGCCCGGCGCGCCGCCGCTGTTCTTGTGTGCGCACCGCCCAGGTGAGAAGCGGCAGGCCCGCGATCCGCCGTGCAAGCAATGGGCCGATCGCCGGCAGATCATCGACGGCATAAGCGACGAAATGCGGCCGCGCCGTCAAGGCCGGAAGCAGGGTGCCCATGGCGTAACGCTGCCACGGCGGCATCCGATCCCAATAGGGGTGCGGCCGGTATTTTGCCGCGACAATGCCGCGCAGCA
>JASHXX010000189.1 GCA_030043335.1 Xanthobacteraceae bacterium | reverse complement strand
GGCCGCGATCTGCGCCAGCGCGTCTGACTGGTCGCCCCAGCGCTGGAAGTAAAGGCCGGCGATCTTGCCGAACACGCCGGCGAAGCCGCCCTCGATGTCGGCCTCCTCGCGCACATAGGAGGCTTTCAGGAGGTTGCGGCCGATCTCGGCGGCGGGCGTCGCCGTCATCTGCTCGACGCCGACCACGAGCACGATGCGCGCGGAGCGCGCCGCGATCGCCTTGAGCCCCTGATGCACGGCGGCGGAACCGGTCGCGCAGGCGTTCTCGACCCGCGTCGCGCGCTTGAAGCGCAGATCGGGCGAGGCCTGCAGTACCAGCGAGGCGGTGAAATCCTGCGCCGAGAAGCCGGCATTGAAATGGCCGAGCACGATCTCGTCGACGTCCTCGGCGGCGATGCCGGCGTCGCCGAGGGCGCCGTTGGTGACTCGCACCACCAGGCTCTCCACCGTTTCACCTTCGAGCTTGCCGAAGGGCGTATGCGCCCAGCCGACGATGCATGCCGTCATGTTCGTTCCCTCGCTTTGCGCCGGCGCCGAATTTTGGTCGCTTTCCTCGGCTTAAGCCGACAGACGAATCCACATTGGCGCCAAATGATACCGGTATTCACCTTTGCCTTCGAGCGTCGCTTCGGTTTAGATAGTTGCGCATCGGCGCTTTCGGAACCTATCGTGAACCCTGCGCGGCCCTTGGGGCCCGACCAACCGGACGGACCGCGACACGTGTATCATTCGAAATCGCTGCAGGCGCCGCTTGCCGTCGCCCTTGGTTTGCTTTTCGCATCGGCCTTGACTTCCGGTTCGGCGCGCGCCGAAGCGCTGCTTCTGGTCGAAGCCGATTCCGGCAAGGTGCTGCGCGCCGAGAACGCAACCTATCCCTGGTACCCGGCCTCGGTGACCAAGCTGATGACCGCTTACGTGACGCTGCGCGCGATCAAGGAGCAGCGCATCACTTTCGACACCCTGTTCACGGTCTCGCGCAATGCGGCACTGCAGGCGCCGACCAAGATGGGCTTCCCGGTCGGCACCCAGGTCACCGTCGACAACGCGCTGAAGATGCTGATGGTGCACTCGGCCAACGACATGGCGGTGGTGCTCGCCGAGGGCGTCGCCGGCTCGATCGAGAATTTCGCCGACGAGATGACGCGCACCGCGCATCGTCTCGGCATGAGCGAATCGAATTTCGTCAATCCCAACGGGCTGCCGGCCGACGGGCAGATCACCTCGGCGCGCGATCTCGCGATCCTCGCCCGGGCGCTGATCCACGAGTTCCCCGAATACGAATCCTATTGGCACATCGCGGCGATCCGCTACGGCCGCCGCGTGATGCGCAACACCAACTCGCTGATCGGGCGCTATCCCGGCATCGACGGCATGAAGACCGGCTTCATCTGCGCGTCCGGCTTCAACGTCGTGGCAACGGCGACGCGCGACGGCCGGCGGCTGATCGCGGTGGTGCTCGGCGCGCCCTCTTCCGGGGCGCGCGCGGTCAAGGCGGCGGAGCTCCTCGAAAGCGGCTTTACCCAGAATCCGCTGTCATGGCTCACGCCGGCGCTCGGGCAGGTCGATGCGCTCGCGCCGATCGAAGCGGCACCGCCTAATCTCCATGAGGAAGTCTGCGGCAAGCATCGCAAGCGCGCGCCGCATGAAGACGAGGACGAGGCCAACGTCGAAGAGGGCTCGCCGTTCTCGGCGGTCCTCTCCAGCCTGCGCGCGCCGGTGCCCAAGGGCGCGGCGCTGCTCTCCGATTTCGGCGCGGCGACGCCGATCGTCGTCTATACCGGGGCGACGCGCACGCCCGAACAGCTCGCTCATATGAAGGACGAGCCGGTGGCGGCCGCGCACCACAAGAAGAAGGGAGCCAAGACCGCGGCGGCGAAACCGGCGGACGAAAAGGCGGCGATTACAGACGCCAAGGCCGCAGGCGGCAAATCTTCCGACGCCAAATCCTCCGACGCCAAATCCTCCGACGCCAAGCCTGCCGACGGCAAGGCGAAGGGCGGCAAGGGCAAGGCCGACGTCCACTGGACGCCAACATCGTCCTCCTCCCTCACGGCCAATCCGCCGCCGGAATTAGCGACGAAGCCGGGCGCCGACGCACAGAAAAAGCGCGCCAAAGCGGCGCCGCCACCGGCGAAGCCGACGACGACGCAGTAACAACGCCGTCATTGCGAGCCAACGGGTCCGGCCCGAAGTGGTCGGCCCGATGACAGGCTCCGCGAAGCAATCCAGCCCTCAACGCAGACTGGATTGCTTCGTCGCGTTGCTCCTCGCAATGACGATCAGGCGATTCAGTTCGCTATGCGCAGCCGCGCTTCGGTCACGTCCTGCAAAGCCTCGAGCGTGAGGCCGGGCGCCATTTCGCGCACGACGAAGCCGTCATCGGTGACGTCGAGCACGGCGAGATTGGTGTAGACGCGCTTGACCACGCCTGGCGCGGTGAGCGGATAGGTGCACCGGTGCTTGAGCCGGCTCTCGCCGCTCTTGGTGGTGTGCTCCATCAGCACCCAGATCGCCTTGGCGCCGGCGGCGAGGTCCATGGCGCCGCCGACCGCGGGCGTTGAATCGCTCGCCGACGTCGCCCAGTTGGCGAGATCGCCGTTCTCGGCGACCTGGAAGGCGCCGAGCACGCACAAGTCGAGATGACCGCCGCGGATGACCGCAAAGCTGTCGGCGTGATGCATATAGCATCCGCCCGGGACCAGGGTGACGTATTGCTTGCCGGCGTTGATCAGCCAGCGATTGATCTTGTCTGGCGCCGGCGCCGGCCCCATGCCGAGGACACCGTTCTCCGAATGGATGATGACCTCGCGGTCGGCCGGGATGTGGTCGGCGACCAGAACCGGGATGCCGATGCCGAGATTGACGTAGTATCCCTCGGGGATGTCGCGGGCGGCGTGCGCGGCGATATCGACGCGGCTCCAAGGCCGGCAGGCGGTCAACACGTTCGCGCTGACATTGACGTTCACATCGGCCTCCTCAGGTCACCGTCGGCTCGCCATAAGGGACATGTAGCACACGATCGACAAAAATGCCCGGGGTCGGGACCTGCTCAGGATCGAGCGCGCCCAATTCGACGATATGCTGCGCCTGGGCGACGGTCAGCTTCGCCGCCATCGCCATCACCGGGTTGAAATTGCGGGCCGACGAGCGATAGGTCAGGTTGCCCCACCGGTCGGCTTCCCAGGCCTCGACCAGCGCCACGTCGCCGTAAAGCGCCTCCTCGAGCACGTATTTGCGGCCGCCGAACTCCCGCTCCTCCTTGCCTTCGGCGAGCTTGGTGCCGACCGAGGTCGGCGTATAGAACGCCGGGATGCCGGCGCCGGCTGCGCGCATGCGCTCGGCCATGGTGCCCTGCGGCATGACCTCAAGCTCGACCCGGCCGGCGCGATAGGCTTCGAGGAAGGCGATCGGATCGGCGGTGCGCGGGTAGGAGCAAATGATCTTGCGCACGCGGTTGGCGTCGAACAATCTCGCCAGACCGATGCGGCCGATGCCGGCATTGTTGGCGACCACGGTCAAGTCCTTGGCGCCCTGCTCGAGGAGCCCATCGACCAGCGCGTAGGGCAGACCGATGCTGCCGAAGCCGCCGAGGAGGACGACGGAGCCGTCGCGGATACCGGCCATCGCCTCGGCAGCGGTTTTCACGATCTTGTTGATCATCGCAACAGCGCCGTTGCCTATGCCGGCTTGAACATCGGCGCCGGCGGGCCGTTTTCGGTTTGCTGGAATACCAGCGTGACCGGCTGGCCGATCTTGAGCCTGTCGAAGTCGCAATCGACGATGTTGGTGAGCATGGTCGGGCCTTCCGCCAAGGTCACATGCGCGATGGCGTAAGGGTCCTTGGCGCGGCGCATGACGCTGAAAGTATAGATCGTGCCTTTGCCGGACCCGGGGCGCCACTCAATCTTTTCGCTGGCGCAGAACGGGCAGATCGCGCGCGGATACCAGTGCGCCTTGCCGCAGGCGGTGCAGAACGGGACCAGGAACCGGCCCTCGCGCGCGGCATCCCAGAACACTTTGCTCTCGGCGTTCACCACCGGAGCCGTGAGCTTGCGGGCCATCGTCCTACTCCCGTTCCATAATCAAGGTTGCGCTGCCGTGGCGCGTGGCGAGGAGGAAGCCGGTGCCTTGCGCGAGTGCGAGGTCGCAGTTCTTCACCTGTACGGCCGGATGCGCCTCGCCGCGCAGCTGCCGCACCGCCTCGATCACCTTGGTCATGCTGCCGCGATTGGCGGGATGGTTGTTGCAGAGCCCGCCGCCGTCGGTGTTGAACGGAAGTTTGCCGGTGCCGGAAATGAGATTGCCGTCGGCGACGAACTTGCCGCCCTCGCCCTTGGCGCAGAAGCCGAGGTCTTCGAGCTGGATGATGACGGTGATGGTGAAGCTGTCGTAGATCGAGGCGTATTTGATGTCGGCCGGAGTGACGCCGGCCTCGGCGAACGCGAGCGGCCCGGAGCGCGCCGCTCCCGAGGCGGTGATATCGAAGGTGCCGCCGGCCAGATGCTTCACCGCTTCGCCGGCGCCGATGATCTTCACGCGCGGCCGCTTGAGCTTCCTGGCGATTTCCGGCCGCACGATAACGAGCGCGCCGCCGCCGTCGCTGATCACGCAGCAATCAAGCCGATGCAGCGGCGAGGCGATCATCGGCGAATTGACCACGTCCTCGACGGTGACCACCTCGGGCAGCATGGCGTGCGGGTTGTATTGCGCGTGGTGGGAGGCCGCGACCTTGACCCAGGCCATCTGCTCGCTGGTGGTGCCGTATTCGTACATGTGGCGCATCGCGCCCATGGCATAGGCGTTGGCGGTGGTGATGGCGTAGGGCACTTCCCAGCCGCCTTCGGGCTGGTCCGGCGGGCGCGCCCGCGGCGCGGTGCCGGTCGCCATGCCTTCGCTGCGCGGCCGGCCG
>JASHXX010000188.1 GCA_030043335.1 Xanthobacteraceae bacterium | reverse complement strand
CGTGCCCGCCGGCGCGCTGCGGATCGACGATGGCGTAGAGGCGCAGGTCAAGCGGTGCACGCATTTTCAATCGCCGTTTTAGGATACTACGACCGCTCTGGCCCTTGCAGCCGGCAGCGCGATCGTAGAGCGCGATCGCTTGTTATTGAAGAGCGCTCTAATTCTCCGCGAAGCATGATCTATTCGGAAAATCGGCTCCCACTTTTCCGGATCATGCTCTAGTGTAGGGCCTCGTTGTCCGACGGAGCCGCCCATGGTCCCCTTCTTCGTGCAGATCAAGTGCCAGCTCGGCAAGTCCTACGAAGTGGCCAACAGGCTCGCCGACGCCGAGATCGCCTCGGAAATCTATTCGACCGCCGGCGACTTCGATCTGCTGGTGAAATTCTACGTCGAGCCGTCGACCGACATCGGCCATTTCATCGCCGAGAAGGTACAGACCGTCCCCGGCGTGCAGGACACGCGCACGATCATCACCTTCAAGGCGTTCGGCGGCTCGTAGCGGCGTTTTTCACTTCTTCGGCGGCGGCTTGGGGCCCTGCCGCGGCGGCAACGTGACGATGTAGGCGGCGATCGCCGCGCGGTCGGCGGCGCTGAGCGAGCTAGTGTTGCGGATGACCTCGACCATGGCGCCGCCGGCGAAATCGCCGGCCGGGTTGATGCCATCCTCGAGAAAGCTCGCGATCTCCTTCTCCGACCAGGCGATATCTTCCTTCGACCAGTGCTGCAGCCCCGCCGGCGTGATGTTCGGCACCCAGCCTTCGCCGTCCGGCGTCGGGCCGCCGGCGAAACGCTCGCTCTCGATGATGCCGCCGAGGACGTTGCGCGGGCTGTGGCATTCGGCGCAGTGCCCGGGGCCGTTGACGAGATAGGCGCCGCGATTCCATTGCGGTGATTTCGACGGGTTTTCTGCAAACGGCCCGCCGTGGAGGAACAAAAGCTTCCAGCCGCCGACCAGTCGGCGCAGATTGAACGGAAACGACAGGTCGTGGCGGCGCACCCGGCCTTCGACCGGCGGCAGAGTCTTGATGTAGGCGAAGAGATCCCGCAAATCGTCGAGTTCCATGTGCTGGTAGGAGCCGTAGGGAAACGCCGGGAACAGATGGTTGCCGCGCGGCGAGGTCCCCTTCCACAGCGCCGTGACGAAATTCGCTTCGCTCCATTTGCCGATGCCGTCCTTGGGATCGGGCGAAATATTCGGCACATAAAAGATGCCGAACGGCGAGCGCAGCGCCAGTCCGCCGCCGAGCCGGGTGCGGTCGACTTTGTCGGGATCGCTGTTCGGGGCGGCGTGGCAGGATGCACAGCCGCCGATATTGAACATCGTCTGCCCGTTCGCGAGGTTGGGCGTGTGCGGCGGCAATGCGGAGCTCGTCACCACGGCGGGCAAGGTCACGAACCAAAACCCGGCGAGACCGACAATAGCGGCGCCGGCCGCAATAACTGCGAGCCGGCCGAGCCATTTCCTCATGTCGGCGCCTGCCAACGCACCGCCGCCGGCCGTCGTCGGCGCGGCTAGCTCTTCTTGACGCGATATTTCTCATGGCAGCCGCCGCAATCGTTCTTGCCGATCGCGTTGAACGCGGCTTTGAAGGAATCGAGATCCTTGACGCTGACCTTGGCCGCCTCGGCATCGACGGCAAACTTATCAAAGCGCGCTCTGAAATCGTCCATGTTCTGCCAGATCTCGAGCCGCGCCGCGGTGTCGCCGCCGGTCTTCGAGGTCTCGGGAAACAGCGCCGGCATCTTCTGCGCCGCATCTTCGAACGTCGCGAACATCTTCTGCGCCTTGGCGAGGTCGAATGGCGTTTCGCCTTTCATCATGGCAACGCCTATCTTGGCCTCATCGCCGTTCGCCTTCATCAGCGCGCGGCGCGCGGCAACCGGGTCCTGGTCGGCGACCGCAATGCTCGCGCCAAGCGCAATGGCGGCGATGGTGAACATGGTGCGGATCATGTGACGTTTCTCCCTCGAAGCACCTCGCGGACTGCGAACGCAGCCCTTTTATCGGCAAACCCACGGCGGGAAAAATAACGAAGCCGTGTTGCCGCAGCCCTCACAGCGTATGCAACCGCCGGGCCTCCTCGATTGCGTTCCATACCCGCTCGGGCGTCGCCGGCATATCGAGATGGGCGATCCGCAGCGCGCGCCAGAGCGCATCGATGATCGCATTCATCACCGCCGGGCAGGAACCGATGGCGCCGGCCTCCCCTGCCCCTTTCACGCCCAACGGATTGTTCGCACAGCGCACATTGTGCGTCTCGAAGGCGATCGGGGGAACGTCGTCTGCCCGCGGCAGGGCATAATCCATCAGGCTCGCGGTCGTAAGCTGGCCGGAATCCGAATCGTAGACGGTGCGCTCCATCAGCGCCTGGCCGATCCCCTGCGCCGTGCCGCCATGGACCTGGCCGGCGAGCAGCAGCGGATTGAGCGTCGCGCCGAAATCGTCGACCACGACGTAATTCGCGATCCGCGTCTCGCCGGTTGCCGGATCGATCTCGACCTCGGCGATGTGCGTGCCGTTGGGAAAGGTCGCCTGCGGCGGCCCGAACGCATCGGCGGCGCTGAGCCGCTCGCCGGCGTCGGGCCGCTGCGCCAGGGCGGCAAACGAGATGGTACGGTCGGTTCCGGCGATGCGCGCGGCGCCGTCTGCGATTTCGAGATCGCCAGCGCCGGCCTCGAGCGCCTCGCCGGCGAGCGCTTTCAAATTCTCCGCGAGCTTCTTTGCCGCGACGTCGAGCGAAGCGCCGCCACAGGTAATCGAGCTCGAGCCGCCGGTGCCAACGCCGGTCGCGATCCGATCGGTGTCGCCCTGCACCACCGTGACGCGCTCGGCCGCTATGCCGAGATGATCGGCGACCAGTTGCGCATAGGCAGTAGCATGGCCCTGCCCGGTCGATTGCGAGCCGATCAACACCGTGACCGAGCCATCGCGTTCAAGTTGGATGCTCGCAGTCTCCGGCCCGTTGTTGCCGCAGGCCTCGATATAGGTCGCGACACCGATCCCGCGCAGCCGGCCCGCCTTCTTCGATTGCGCGAGCCGCCTGCGGAAACCGTCCCAATCGGCGACGTCCTGCGCGCGCTGCAGATGCGCGGCGAAATCGCCGGAATCGTAGCTCTTGCCGGTCGCGGTCTGGTACGGCATCGCGCTCGGCTTGATGAAGTTGCGCCGCCGCAGCGCGTCCGGCGCAATCCCAAGCTCGCGCGCCGCGGCGTCGACCAGCCGCTCGATCACATAGGCCGCTTCCGGCCGGCCGGCGCCGCGATAGGCGTCGACCGGAACCGTGTGGGTATAGACGGCGCGCACACGCACGTGACAGGCGGGGATGTCGTAGATGCCCGGCGACATGCCGGCGCCGATATAGGGAATGTACGGCGCATACATCGACAGATACGCGCCCATGTCGGCGACCAGGTCGACCTCGAGCGCAAGGAAGCGATGGCGCTCGTCGAGCGCAAGCCGCGCCGTCGTGAGGTTGTCGCGGCCCTGTGCGTCGCCGAGGAAATGCTCGGAACGGTCCGCGACCCAGGTCACGGTTTCGCGCAGGCGCTGCGCCGCAACGGCCGCGAGCGCATATTCGCGATAGGCAAAAAGCTTGGTGCCGAAGCCGCCGCCGACGTCGGGCGTGATCACCCGCAGCTTCTCGGCGGGAACGCTCAGAATCCCGGCGAGCACGTCGCGAATGACGTGCGGCCCTTGGCTCGACAGGGTCAGAGTGAGGCGCCCGTCCGCGGCGTGATATTCGGCGACGACACCGCGGGTATCGAGATAGTTGGTAACCAGGCGCTGATTGACGAGCGTGAGCGACACCACTTTCGCCGCTGCCGCGAAGGCGCGCTCCGTCGCCGCCCGGTCGCCGAGGGCGACATCGAAGGCGGTGTTGCCGCGCTGCTGCGGCCACACCAGCGGCGCGCCCGGCTTGAGGGCCTCGCGGATGCCGACGACGTGCGGCTGCGCCTCCCAGTCGATCGCCAGTGCCTCGGCGGCGTCCTTGGCGCGCTCGAGGGTGTCGGCGACGACGAAGGCGACCGCGTCGCCGACGTGACGCACCTCCTCGCGCGCCAGCAGCGGATAGGGCGGCACGTCGAGCTTGGTGTCCGGAAGCGCGATCGGGCACGGCAGCAGGCCGAGCTCGGCGGTCTCGACGCCGGTGAGCACGAGCCGCACGCCGGGCATCGTCCGCGCTTTCTGCGCATCGAGGCGAAACCGCGCGTGCGCGTGCGGCGAGCGTACCACCACCGCATGCAGCGTCCCGCGCGGCGCGAGATCGGCGACATAGCGGCCGCGGCCGCGTAGCAGCGGATCGTCTTCCTTGCGCGTGACCGATTGCCCGAAGCCAAACTTCCGCGGCATTGCAATTGCTCCGTTATAATCCGCACGTGGAGACCGGACATGGCAGCTCGTATCGTCATTCTCAACGGCGTCGGCAGCGCCGGCAAAGGGTCGATCGCGAAGGCCCTCCAAGCGATAACGACCGATCCATTCCTGGATGTGGAGATGGACGCGTTTCTCAATATGCTGCCGCAAGCCAGTTTTGGCCATCCCGACGGGATCATTTTCGAGACTGTCGAGGAGGACGGCAAGCCGCTCGTCATGATCCGAACCGGGCCGGTTGCACCGCGCGCCCTCCGCGGCATGCGGCACGCCGTTGCGGCGATGGCCGGGCAGGGAAACAATCTGATCGTCGATGAGGTCATGCTCAACGGCGAGGTGGCGGAATACAGGACCTTGCTCTCGGCGTTCGAGCTTTTCCTGGTCGGGGTGTTTGCTCCCCTAAACGTGCTCGAGGCTCGCGAGCGCCAGCGCGGCGATCGCATGATCGGTCTCGCGCGATGGCAATATCAGCGCGCCCACAAGGGCAAGGTCTATGATTTTGAAGTCGATACCGGCAGCGCCACGGACTTGGAATGTGCGATGCTGATCAAGCAAAAGTTCGGCCTCTAGGCTCGCGCATGACCGCGTCGAGGCAAAAACGCTGTCATCCGACCGAGATCGACGGCTGACAAGCTGTCCGGCTGGGCATCGAAGCCCGGGGGCTGATGGAGAGTGACCTCGATGATAACCGTTCCGGAGCTGACGGCCGACGCGCTGGGCTCTTTTCTCGCCAACAACATGAATCGGCGCTACGGCCAAACCGAAAGCCGGCTGGTCGAAACGGTGCCGTCGATCGCGCGCATCGCGATCGAATGCATCGGCAACAGCGACGCG
>JASHXX010000187.1 GCA_030043335.1 Xanthobacteraceae bacterium | reverse complement strand
TGCCGGCGTTCGCGCGCGTAGGCCAGCGCCTGCTGGGTAGCGCGTTCGGCGATGCCGACGCCCTGCAGCCCGACGGCAAGCCGGGCGCGGTTCATCATCGTGAACATGCAGGCCATGCCGCAGTTCTCCTCGCCGATGAGGAAGCCGGTCGCGCCGCCCTCATCGCCGAAGATCATGGTGCAGGTCGGCGAAGCATGGAGGCCGAGCTTGTGTTCGACCGAGTGGGCGCGCAAATCGTTGCGCTTGCCCAGCGACCCGTCGGCGTTGACCAGGAACTTCGGCACCAGGAAGAGGGAAATGCCGCGGGTGCCGGGCGGCGCGTACGGAAGCCGCGCCAGCACGAAATGCAGGATGTTGTCGGTCAGATCGTGCTCGCCATAGGTGATGAAGATCTTCTGGCCCTTGATGCTATAGGTGCCGTCGCTGGCGCGTTCGGCGCGCGTGCGCAGCGCGCCGACGTCGGAACCGGCTTGCGGCTCGGTGAGCTGCATCGTCGCGATCCATTCGCCGGTGACGAGCTTTTCGAGATAGGCGCGCTTGAGCGGCTCGCTGCCATGGGCGCTGAACGCGTCGATCGCCGACATGCTCACCAGCGGGCCGACGCCGAACGCCATCGAGGCCGCGTTCCACATTTCGACGCAGGCGGCGTTGAGCACCTGCGGCAGTCCCTGGCCGCCCCATTCGCCCGGCGCCGTCAAGCCATTCCAGCCGCCCTTGCGCCACGCATCATAAGCCTCCTTCCAACCGGGCGCGGTGGTGACGACGCCGTCCTTGAAGGTCACGCCGTTCTGGTCGCCGACCCGGTTGAGCGGGGCGATCACCTCGCCGGCCATGCGGCCGGCCTCGCCCAGCACCGCCTCGAAATCCTCCATGGTAAGGTCGCCGAACAAGCCTTCGGCCAGCGCCGGCGCGAGCGCGGTTCCGTATTTGAGCGCGAAGCCCATATCGGCAAGGGGGGCGTTGTAGGTCACGGGGACACCTCCGCGGTGGTGCATGGGCGCGCCCGTAAGAGCCGGCGAGCCGCCGTCATCCTTTATCGTGTGAGAGCCGCGCTGCCTATGGGAGATAGATTGCGGCGCGAATGCCAGGAAGGGCGGACCAGTGCGCCTTTACAAGGCGCCAACGCTCGCCTACCGCAATGCCGATGTCTTTGCGCCCCGGGACGGCACTCATCTTCCCCAAGACGCTTCGATCCCTCGGCCAAAGCCCCGACGCGCTGGCTTTGGCGCTGATCGCCGCATTCCTCGTCTGCCGGCTCATTCTGGCGGCGACGCTCGGCTTTTCGGTCGACGAAAGCTACACCATCGCCAATGCGCGCGAGCTCGGTCTCTCCTATTTCGACCATCCGCCGTTGCATTATTGGATCGAGCACGCCTTCATGCCGGTTCTCGGCGAGGGCCATGCGCTGCGGCTGCCGTTCGTCGCGTTGTTCGCCGGCTCGACGTGGCTCCTTTATCTATTTACGCGCGCGCTGTTCGGCGGCTTTGCCGGCGTCTGGGCGGTGTTGACGCTCAATCTCTCGGCGTTCTTCACCCTGTCCGCCGGCAGCTGGATCGTCCCGGACGGCCCGCTGATCTTCTGCCTTCTCGCCGCCGCGCTGACCGTGGCAAGGGCATTCTTTACCGAAGCCGAAGCTCCTTCGCCATGGCGGACCTGGCCGCTCACCGCACTTTGGCTCGGGCTTGCGGCGCTGTCGAAGTACCACGCCGTCCTGTTCGCCTTGAGCCTCTTCTTCTATCTCGTCAGCATGCCGCAGCGGCGTCGCGTCTTCCTTCACCCGGCGCCGTGGATCGGCGCCGCAACCGCGCTTCTCCTATTCGCGCCGGTGCTGATCTGGAACGCGCAGCACGATTGGGTCTCGTTCGCCTATCAGGGCCGCCACGGCTTCGTCTATCTGGCCGAGCGCGGCGCGCCGCCGCAGGCGCTCCATCCGGGCAATGTGCTGATCGACGCCGCCGGCCAGTCGGCGTGGCTGTTCCCTTGGATCTTTGTGCCGCTCCTCGTCGCCGCCTGGCAGGCGCTGCGCGCCGGCCGCGGGCGCGAGCGATCCTGGTACTGCCTCTGTCTCGGCCTTCCCACCATTGCGTTTTTCACCATCGCTCCGCTGTGGGGCCACCGGGGACTGCCGCATTGGCCGATGCCGGGCTGGCTGATGCTTTACCCGATCCTCGGCGACTTCCTCGCGCGGGCGTCCGCGCAGGGGTGGCCGCGGCGCTGGGCGATCGGCTCTGCGGGACTGTTTGCGGCCTTGGCGGTCATTGTCGTCGGCCATGCCGCGACCGGTTTCGGCAAGCTCGCATTTGCGCAGGCGTTCCGGCACGGCGATCCGACGCTCGAGACGCTGGAATGGAAGCCGCTCGGTCGCGAGCTTGCAGCCCGCGGCTATCTCGACCGCAAGGACATGTTCGTCGTCGCGCCGTATTGGCTCGATGCCGGGCGCATCGATCAGGCGCTCGGCGGCGCGCTGCCGGTCGTTGCCTTCGGCGATTGGAACGAGCCGAAGCATTTCGATTTGCGCTACGACCGGCGGTGGTTTCTCCGCCGCGACGCGCTGATCGTCGGCATCAAGATCGGGCCGGACATCGAGGCGCGGCTGCGGCCGTATTTCGCCGCGATCGAGGAATTGCCGCCGGTCGTCTTCGGCCGCTCGGGAATGCCGGAGATCAAACTGCGCGTTCTGTACGGCAAGACGCTGTTGACGCCGTTTCCGCCGTTCTACGTGCGTGACACCTATGCAGGCAGCGGGCGCGGCGGGGACGCCGCGGCGCCAGCGCGGTAAGCCCGGGTGAAACTCGCCATCGGCGCGGGCGGGCCGAATGTTGATCCGCTGCGGCCTCATCGCTATGGTCCGGCCGCGTCGCCGGCGACGCGGCGGCGTATTGGGGCGTAGCCAAGTGGTAAGGCAGCGGATTTTGATTCCGCCATTCCCAGGTTCGAATCCTGGCGCCCCAGCCAATTGATCTTTTTACGATTTTTCCGTTTTTCGGTTCGCCATTTTGAACACGGTCGGGCGCGCAGTCGGGAGATTTTCGTGCTCTTTCTGATCTCCTCGCTGCATTTTGTACCGGTTCAATTTCGCAATAGCATTCCCTGCAACCTCGGCAT
>JASHXX010000021.1 GCA_030043335.1 Xanthobacteraceae bacterium | reverse complement strand
GGAGGACGCCGCGGGCACGACCGACGAGCGCGCGCTGTTTCACCTGATCAATCTCGCGCGCGAGGAGAAGGCGTTTTTGCTGTTCACGGCGCAGACTGCGCCGGCCGCCTGGCCGGTGGCCATCCCCGACCTGCGCTCGCGGCTGCGGGCGCTGCCGGTCCTGACGCTGCAGGCGCCCGACGACGCAATGTTGCGCGCGGTCCTCATCAAGCTCGCCGCCGATCGTCAGCTCGCGTTTGACGAAAGCGTGGTGCGCTATCTGACGACCCATATCGAACGCTCCTTTGCCGCCGTGCGCGCGGCGGTGATCGCGCTCGACGACGAAGCGCTGCGCCAAGGGCGGCCGCCGACCCGCGCGCTCGCTGCAGAGCTGTTTCGCGACCGCACCTAGCCGCGTGCGACCTTGGGCAGCTTTTCGGCAATGCCAAGATCTTCCGCGCGGCGGCGCATTTCGGCCCAAACGTCCGCGGCGTCGATGCCGGCGCGGCGCCACAGCACCGCCAAATGGTAGAGGAGATCGGCGCTCTCGCGGATCACGCCGCGGTTGTTGTGCTTGACCGCTGCGAGCGCGACCTCGCCGGCCTCGTCGATCACCTTCTGCGCCACCTTGCGATTGCTGGAACGAAGGAGCCGCGCCGTCCGTGGATGGTTTTCGGGCGTTACCGCGCCGAGCGAAGCATAGAGGCGATCCAGCTCGTGTCCGGCCGGCTCCGGGACGTCCCGACGGTCAGCCGATGCCGAAATCTGGGCCGGCGCCGCTGCGGCGTTTGCCGCATCAAGTTTCGGCTCGAACAGGTTCATCGGCACGATAGGCCGGTGAGCGGGCGGATTTTTTGCGAGTTTTGCGACCATTGCTCACCTCCTTGCGCGCATCCGGGGTGAGCGTCGGCAAGGGATCGCTACCCGCGGTCGCTTGCCGCCGCGCAGCCAGGAATGCCGCGCCCGATCCCGATGTTCGGCGGCGCGAACGACGCCAAAGCCGGCGCGTCGCGGCCGCCTGAGAAGCCACTGCCCATGATATTTGCGTTAGGGTTGCCGGATGTGAAATCCAAGCGACGGGCGGCACATAGGCTTCTTTCCTCAGATCGTCAAGCTCTTGCGCCTATTAACCCCTTGATCTTGCGTGGCCACCGTCATCCGGCGCCCACTGTCGGTTGGCGCCGCCGGCTGAGGCTTGACGGCACGCGGCCCCGCCGCCTTATCTCAACGGCAGCCGCCGCGTCATGGAATCGTTACCAAGGGCCATAATTGTCACGGCGAAGGAGTAGAGAGTAGCCATGCCAGAGCGCGGCCAAGCCGTTGTCGTCGCCCTCGAACCCAGCCCCGAGCTGCGGCTCGAAGGTCCCGCGCGGCTCGCCGAGCCGGCCGAGCGCCATGCTGCCTCGCCGCTGTCGCAGAGCCCCGAGCGCTTCATCAACCGCGAACTGTCGTGGCTCAACTTCAATCGCCGCGTACTCGAGGAGTCGGCCAATCGCGGCCACCCGCTGCTGGAGCGGCTGAAGTTCCTGTCGATCTCGGCGAACAACCTCGACGAATTTTTCATGGTGCGCGTTGCCGGTCTCAGGGCGCAGGTCCGCGCCGGCATCACCAGCAAGAGTCCGGAGGGACTGACCCCGGCCGAGCAGTTGACGCGGATCGCCGAAGCCGTCGTAGTCCTGGTCCAGGACCAGCAGGAGCAGTGGCGCGAGCTTCGCGCCGCGCTCGTGGAAGCCGGCATCGTACTGGTCGACGGCCCCGACATCGCCAAATCGGAGCGCGCCTGGCTCGAAGACTATTTCCTGGCCCACGTCTTTCCGCTGCTGACGCCGCTTGCCATCGATCCCGCGCATCCGTTCCCGTTCATTCCCAATCTCGGCTTCTCGATCGCCTTGCAGCTCGCCCGCGCCAAGGACGGCAAGGCGATGAACGCGCTGATCCGCATGCCGAACCGGATCGAACGGTTCGTGCGTCTGCCGCAGGTCGGGGAGGCCGGCGAGGTGCGGCTGATCTCGATCGAGGGCGTGACCAGCCTGTTCATCGGCAAGCTGTTCCCCGGATACGCGGTCAAGGGCGTCGGCGCCTTCCGCGTGATCCGCGACTCTGAGCTCGAAGTCCTCGAAGAAGCCGAAGACCTGGTGCGGCTGTTCGAGACTGCGCTCAAACGGCGCCGACGCGGTTCGGTGATCAAGCTCGACATCGAGGCGTTGATGCCGGCGGAACTGCAGCGCTTCGTGCAGCGGGCGCTCGACGCCACCGACGACAGCGTGTTCAAGGTCAACGGCGTGCTCGCGCTCGACGAGATGTCGCAGATCGCCAAGCTCGACCGGCCGGACCTCGAATTCGTGCCTTACACCCCGCGCTATCCCGGCCGCATCCGCGACCATGGCGGTGACTGTTTCGCTGCGATCCGGCAAAAGGACCTGATCGTCCACCACCCCTATGAATCGTTCGACGTGGTTGTGGATTTCCTGCATCAGGCCACGCGCGATCCCGACGTCGTCGCCATCAAGCAGACGCTGTACCGGACCTCGGCCGATTCGCCGATCGTGAAAACGCTCGCGGAGGCCGCCGAGGCCGGCAAATCCGTCACCGCGGTGGTCGAGCTCAAGGCGCGGTTCGACGAGGAGGCCAATATCCGCTGGGCGCGCGACCTCGAGCGCGCCGGCGTCCAGGTCGTCTATGGCTTCATCGAGCTCAAGACCCACGCCAAGCTCTCGCTCGTCGTCCGCCGCGAGGGCACGGCGCTCGCCTCCTATGTCCATGTCGGCACCGGCAATTATCATCCGGTGACGGCGCGCGTTTATACGGACCTCTCCTATTTCACCGCCGACTCGGTGATCGCGCGCGACGTTGCGCGCGTGTTCAACTACGTCACCGGCTACGCCGAGCCGGCCGAGATCGAGCGCATGGCGGTCTCGCCGCTGACTCTGCGCAAGCGCATCCAGCAGCACATCGAGGAAGAGATCGCTCACGCCAAGGCCGGCCGTCCCGCGGCGGTTTGGATGAAAATGAATGCGCTGGTCGATCCCGAGATCATCGATGCGCTGTATCGGGC
>JASHXX010000186.1 GCA_030043335.1 Xanthobacteraceae bacterium | reverse complement strand
ACGGTCGGCGGAGTCGACGGGATCAAGACCGGGTTTACGCGCGCCTCCGGCTTCAACCTCGTTACATCGGTTCACCGTGACGGCCGCTACCTCGTTGCCGTCGTGCTCGGCGGCCGCTCTGCCTTCGAACGCGACGCGCATATGCGCGAGTTGATCAGCGCCCATATCAGGGAAGCGTCGCTGCATCGCACGGCGCCGCTGATCGCCGAGAAAGCCGACCAGCGCGCCGAGCCGCAGGCTGTGGCCTCGGCCAAGGCGCCGCCGCCGCGCGCCCAGGGCGCGGCCGCGCATGCCGACCCGATGCCGGCGGCGACGTCGACGGCGCACACGACGGTCGGCTCCAACGAGCCGATCCAGCCGCTGTTGGTGAAGACCATCACCTTCCGCACCGCGCCGGTGCAGACCGCCTCGCTCGCACCCATGCCCGCGCTGGTGCCGGTCACCGTGGCCGCTTCGCCGCCATCCACAACCGGGTCGGTCGCGACCCCGCAGCAGCTGGCGCAGTTGGCGGATGCGCCGCGCACGATCATGGTGCCGTCTTCCGAACCGGGCGCCATCGCAACCGCGCCGCGGTCCGAACCGGCCGCCAACGGCGCCATCGCAACCGCGCCGCGGTCCGAACCGGCCGCCAACGATCCGGCCAAGGCGGAGCCGCTCAGGGCTGAGGCCGTCAAGGCTGAACCTGCCAAGGTTGAGCCGAAGGCCGACGCCGCAAAGCCGCAGCTCGCAAAGTCTGAGCCGCAGGCCGAGCCGCAGCCGCAGCAATCGCGCGCCCGCAGCGGATGGATCATTCAAATCGGCGCCTTCGAGGGCGAAGACGAGGCGAAGCAGCATCTGAACGCCGCACAGGCCAAGGTCCGCACCATGGTCGCCGCCGCCGATCCGTTCACCGAGCGCGTGCAGAAGGGCGACAAGGCCCTCTACCGGGCGCGCTTCGCCGGTTTCGACAAGCAGACGGCGGAATTGGCGTGCAAGCAGCTCAAGCGCAGCGACATCGACTGCATGGCGGTAAAGAACTAGAGCAAGACCGGAAAAAGCCTGCGCGGGACCCGATCCGCGGGGCAGAAACCGGTTTTCCGCGAACATCATTTTCCATTAAAGAGTTGAAGCGACAATCGCATCAATAAGAAGCGATTGCGCTCCAATGGCCCCGACGACAGGACGTCATTCCCGGACGGGACGACTCGCGAGAATTCTTGTGAGGAGTCTCAGCGATGGCGTCGAAGCAAGACCTCCTTGGCTTCATTGACGCGAGCCGCAAGGTACGTCGACCCCCCTTGGTCGGGATGCAGTTTCTTCATGAGGGAGCGGTGAGCGCGAGTAATCTCCTGCGCGCTCGCGCCGGGTTGAAGGCCAAGGATCTGATAAGCCTCCTGTTCAGTCATTTTGCCCCGGGGCGCCGCGTTGCTCCCGCTGCCCGCTGCCGCATCACCCTGCGCGTGTTCACGCCAGCCGGGAACCCGGCGGTCAAGATAAGCCACCAATAGCTGACGGCTGTCGTCGTCGATCTTGGCAAGAAGGCCGACGAGCGTTTGCGGATCGAGCGCATCGAGCGAAGCGCCGGTATGCCGCCCGGCGAGAATTTGGCCGCGCATCGCGCCGCTGTCGTGGTCGAGCTCCATCTCCAGGAAGGCCGAACGCACGCGCGAGATCTTGCCCGCGCTCCTTTGCGTGCGTCCGGCCAGGCTCGCCGGCCACAACGTGACCCAGCCGAGCAGACTGAGGCCGACGGCGCCGAGCGGTATGGCGATGCCGATCTGGCCGCGAAAGAACAGGAACGCCGCGAGGATCAGCGCGCCGGCGCCGCCCAGATAACGCAGAACCCGCGCCGCCTGCTTGGGATCGGCCTTCGAGAAGGCGTTGACGGCCCAGAGCAGCAGAATGAGGACGACGACGCCGAGAAGAAGTGCAGGCATGATTACTTGAGCTGTTCGATGAGCCTGCCCGCGCCGCCGCCGTGCTGCGCTTTGAGGTCCTCGAGTGCCTTAATGCCGCCGGCCGCGTAAGCGGCGGCCGCACGCAACAGCTCGCCCAATTCGTGCGCGGCGCCCGGCGCAAAGCGGCAATACGCGCCGTGTGTAAGCCGCGCGATCTCGCGGAATGCCCGCTCGCAGATCGGATCGTAGCCTTCTTGGAACATGAACGCCGGGACATTGCGCACGCCGAGTTCGCCGGCGCCGGCGCACAGATCGTCGAGCGTTTCCTCCATGGCGTCGCCGACGAAGACCATGGCGGCGATCCTGCCGCGATCGTTCTCGCGGCGGGCATGGGCGAGAACTTTGCCGATCTGGGTATGGCCGCCGCGGCAATCGATCCGCGACATCAATTCGCCGAGCCGCTGCGGTTCGGCGATCCATGGCGAGGCGCGGCATTCGCCGAGGCCGCGATAATAAACCAACTGGATATCGAGGCCGCCGACCGCGGCGGCCTCGCGGAACATATCGGCCTGCAGCCGGCAGGCCTGATCCCAGATCGGCTGCCGGCTCATGGTCGCGTCGAGCGCAAACAGCAGGCGACCGCGCGGGCCGCGTTCGGCGGCACGGTCAAGCGCTTTGAGCTGGCCGAGGAAAGCGTCGATCTCGGCGCGCGAGGACGCCGCGGGCGGCCCGGTAGGCGCCCGCGAATCTGCCTGATCTTGGCTCGGCGCCGGCGCCTGGCCGGACCGGTCGTTGCTCATCGCAGAGCCCTTCGCGACGGAATAAAGGCCTTGCCATAAAGGTGGCCCGCTCCGGCAGCCCGCGCAATGGGCTGAAAAATCGCCTTAGAGCATGATCCGAAAAGGGTAGAAACCGGCCTTCCGAAACG
>JASHXX010000006.1 GCA_030043335.1 Xanthobacteraceae bacterium | reverse complement strand
TCCTGCAGCACCGCCTTGAGCCGCTCCTCGAACTCGCCGCGATATTTGGCGCCGGCAATGAGCGCGCCGAGATCAAGCGCCAGGAGCTTCTTGTCGTTGAGGCTTTCCGGCACGTCGCCGTCGACGATGCGCTGCGCCAGCCCCTCGACGATCGCGGTCTTGCCGACCCCCGGCTCGCCGATCAGCACCGGGTTGTTCTTGGTCCGGCGCGAGAGCACCTGGATGGTGCGGCGGATTTCCTCGTCGCGCCCGATCACCGGATCGAGCTTGCCGTCGCGCGCCGCCTGGGTGAGATCGCGGGCGTATTTCTTGAGCGCATCATAGGCGTTTTCGGCCGAGGCGGAATCGGCGGTGCGGCCTTTGCGCAGCGCTTCGATCGCGGCGTTGAGACTCTGCGGGGAGACGCCGGCCCGGCTCAAAATCTTTCCGGCTTCGCTCCCCTTCTCGAGCGCGAGCGCGAGCAGCAGCCGTTCGACGGTGACGAAGCTGTCGCCGGCTTTTTCGCCGGCCTTCTCCGCGGTCTCGAAGACGCGCGCCAGCGCCGGATCGAGATAGACTTGGCCGGCGCCGCCGCCGGAGACCTTCGGGCGCCTGGCGAGCGCCGCTTCGACCGCGGCGAGCGCGGCGCGCGAATTGCCGCCGGCGCGGTCGATCAGGCCCGCGGCGAGCCCTTCCGGATCGTCGAGCAGCACCTTGAGCAGATGCTCGGGCGTAAATTGCTGATGTCCCTCACGCACGGCGAGCGATTGGGCGGACTGGATGAAACCGCGGCTGCGGTCGGTGTATTTGTCGAAATTCATGTCGCTCCCTCGGCCTATTCCGCACGCCTCAAAATCATAAAGCGCGTACGAGACATCGTCATTGGGTGGATTTTATGAACGTGCAGCCGATCCCCGATCTCATGCGGCGATGCGGCGATCAGCCGGAACTTATATGGGGGCGCAGCTTGGAGGCGGAAGGTTCCGCCATTCATCGAGATTAATAGAACCGAAAGGGCGCCTTCAGCCTCCCGACATTGCAGCGGGCGCAAACTGCCGGCCAGGTGGCGACTTCGAGGAAGAAGCAGGAGAAACCTCGATGACGACCTTGAGAACCACAGCGCTTGCTCTCGCCGCGCTCGCCGGCTCCGCCGCGATGGCCGGCGAGGCCGCCGCGATGCCGGCGAACGGCCCCGTCGCGCCGACGCAACAGATTGGCGGCACGGTCGAACAGGTGCGCTGGGTCTGCGGACCCTATCGCTGCTGGTGGCGCCCCGGCCCCTATTGGGGCGGCTGGGGCGGCCCGTCCTACGCCTATTACGGCGGCGGCCCATATTGGCCTTGGGGCTGGGGCGGTTGGGGCTGGCACCGCTGGGGCTGGCACCGCCATTGGTGGTAAGCGCTGACACATAGCGGCCATGCGTCCGCCTCCGCCGAGCGTCGCTTTGCGGGGGCGGATGCGTTAAACAGGACGGCGCCGGGGAGCGCGGGGAGCGCGGGAGGACAGGCGATGGGGGAGAAAGCGGCGGCCGCGCGCAACGCGGGCAAGGCGCTTTGGCGCTTCGCGGCGCTCCTCTATCTCGGCGGCCTCGTCGCGGCCGGCGCCGGCGAACTGCCGAACGACATCTGGAACGGCAACCGCGGCGGCATCCCTTCGGTGACGACGAATCATTCCGGCGTGTCGGTGACGCTGCCGGCGCAGGCCGTGACCGAAGCCGGCGGCGGCAGCGGCGCCGGGCTTTCGGCTATGGTCGAAGACTTCCTCAACCGCTGGGCGCCGGAAATCTGCACCGACCTGTTCGACTTCCAGCATCCGCACCAGGGGCTCAATCTGCGCGTCGCCATCCTCGGCGCCGGCGCCGCGGCCGCGTATCAGGACGTGGTGATCAACTACCGGCCGTCGCGCGAGGTCAAATGCGTCGAGCCGGACAATCTGGTCTATTGAGCGGGCGCCGCGCGGTTGCTTTTCACCCTCCCCTGAAGGAGAAGAGGTGATGCGCTATGCAGTGGTGATCGAGAAGGCGGACGGCAACTATTCCGCCTACGTTCCGGACCTGCCCGGCTGCGTCGCCACCGGGGCAACAGTCTCCGACGTGGAAAAGGAAATCCGCGCCGCGATCCGGTTCCATATCGACGGGCTCAAGGCGGACGGTGCGAGCGTGCCGGCGCCGACTAGCATCGCTGAATATGTCGAGGCATAGATCATGAAAGTCATCGTCATCGGCGCGACCGGCACCATCGGCGCCGCTGTCGCGTCCGCGCTCGCGGGCAAGCAGCACGAGGTGGTGCGCGCCTCGCGCAATGGCGCGGCCAAGGTCGACATCGAGGATCAAGCGACGATCCGCGCGCTGTTCGCGGCGGCCGGCCCCGCCGACGCCGTCGTCTCATGCGCCGGCAGCGCGGTGTTCAAGCCGTTCGCGCAATTGACCGACGCCGACTACGCGGTCGGCCTCAACAGCAAGCTGATGGGCCAGGTCGCGCTCGCGCGCATCGCCGCAAATCAACTCAAGGATGGCGGCTCGATCACGCTCACCACCGGCATCCTGGCGATGCGCCCGATGCCGGGGTCGGCGGCGATCTCGCTCGTCAATGCCGGCCTCGAAGGTTTCGTCCGCGCCGCCGCGCTCGAACTACCGCGCCGGCTGCGCATCAACGCCGTGAGCCCGCCCTGGGTCAAGGAGACGATGGTGAAGCTCCGCATGGACACGGCCCCCGGCCTTGCCGCCGCCGACGTCGCCAAGGCCTACGTCGCCGCGGTCGAGGGGACGATGCAGGGCGAGATCATCGAGGCGGCGAAGTTTCGCGGATAGCGTCTGGGTTGCTGGTCGATTTTCCAGCGCGGCGAGATCGGCTCGTTTTCACAAAGTCAC
>JASHXX010000020.1 GCA_030043335.1 Xanthobacteraceae bacterium | reverse complement strand
CGGCATGCCACGTCTCCGCGCTATCGCTTTGACGAACCGGCGCCGCCGCGACAAAAATACGGGGTCGCGGCGCCCTGGCGCAGTGTATCCGATCGAGGCAGACAGGAGACCGACATGACGAAACTCATCCGCGGCGGCACCGTCGTCAACCACGATCACTCGCAGCGGGCCGACGTCCTCGTCCGCGACGGCGTGATCGCCGCGATCGGCGCCAACCTCGAAGCTCCGGCCGGCGCGGAAGAAATCGACGCCGGCGGCTGTTACGTCATGCCCGGCGGCATCGATCCGCACACGCACCTCGAATTCGAGTTCATGGGCACGGTGACAGCCGACGACTTCGAGTGGGGCACCAAGGCGGCGCTGTCCGGCGGCACCACGATGATCGTCGACATGTGCATCCCGGTTCCGGGACAATCGCTCCTCGCCGGCTATCAGGATTGGCGCCGCAAGGCCGAGGGCGCGACCTGCGACTACGGCTTCCACATGGCGATCAGCTGGTGGGACAAGCAGGTCTTCGACGAGATGGAGACCTGCGTCAAAACCTACGGCATCAACACCTTCAAGCATTTCATGGCTTACAAGGGCGCGTTGATGGTCAATGACGACCAGCTCTACCATTCGTTCGCGCGCTGCGCCGGATTGGGCGCGATGCCGATCGTGCACGCCGAGAACGGCGATCTGATCTGGCACCTGCAGCAATATTATCTCGGCCTCGGCGTGACCGGCCCCGAAGGACACGCCTATTCGCGTCCGCCGGCGGTCGAGGGCGAGGCTACCAACCGCGCGATCATGATCGCGGACATGACCGGCTGCCCGGTCTACATCGTTCACACCTCGAGCCGCGAGGCGCATGACGCGATCGCGCGGGCGCGCGCTGCGGGGCAACGGGTCTATGGCGAGCCGCTGATCCAGTTCCTCGTTCTCGACGAGGACGAGTATCGCAATGCCGACTGGGATCACGCGGCGCGCCGCGTGATGTCGCCGCCATTCCGCACCAAGGACCATCAGGCAAGCCTGTGGGCCGGCCTGCAATCGGGTTCGCTGCAGGTGGTGGCGACCGACCATTGCGCGTTCACGACCGCGCAGAAGCGGCTCGGCCGCACCGACTTTACCAAGATTCCGAACGGTACCGGCGGGCTCGAGGACCGGCTGCCGGCGCTGTGGACGGCGGGCGTCAACAGCGGACGGCTCACCAAGGAGGAATTCGTCGCCGTCACCTCCGCCAACATTGCCCGCATTCTCAACGTCTTTCCGCAGAAGGGCGCGGTCGCGGTCGGCTCCGACGCCGATCTCGTGATCTGGGATCCGACGGCGACCAAGACGATCTCGGCCAAGAAGCAAGTCAGCCGCATCGACTACAACGTGTTCGATGGCTTCCGCTGCACCGGCTTGCCGCGCGCGACGCTTTCGCGCGGCGCGATCACCTGGCTCGACGGCGAGCTGCGCGCCGAGGCCGGCGCCGGCAAATATGTGCCGCGCAAGGCGTTCCCGGCCGTGCATGTCGCAAACGCCACCTGGCGCGAGCTCAACGCGCCGCGCAGCGTCGAGCGCCTCGAGGTCACGCCCTGAGGGCGTGACCCGCAAGCGAGCCTGCCCTGGAGCTGGTCCCGGTGCGTGGCCGCCGGTTGTCCGAAAAGCCGATGCTTTATTAGAAATTCCGAGGAGGCTCTCGCCGATGCAGAACCTGCAAATCGACGCCCGGCGCCTTTGGGACACGCTGATGCACACGGCGCAGATTGGCGGCACCGCCAAGGGCGGCATTTGCCGCCTGACCCTGACCGATTTCGACCGGCAGGTGCGCGACTGGTTCAAGGCGCAGTGCGAGGCGCTCGGCTGCACGGTCTCGGTCGACGAGGTCGGCAACATGTTCGCGCGCCGGCCGGGCCGGAACCAGAAACTGCTGCCGATCGCCATGGGCTCGCATCTCGACACCCAGCCGACCGGCGGCAAGTTCGACGGCGTGCTCGGCGTTCTCGGCGCGCTCGAAGCGATGCGCCGGCTGCACGAGGTCGGCTACGAGACCAATGCGCCGATCGAGATCGTCAATTGGACCAACGAAGAGGGCTCGCGCTACGCACCGGCCATGCTCGCCTCCGGCGTCTTTGCCGGCGTCTTTACCCCGGAATTCGCCTGTTCGCGCACCGACCGCGACGGCAAGACTTTCGGCGAGGAGCTCGAGCGCATCGGCTACAAGGGCAAGGACAAAGCCGGCGCGCGCAAGTTCGCCGCGATGTTCGAGCTGCACATCGAGCAAGGCCCGATCCTCGAGGACGAGGGCCGCATGATCGGCGTCGTCCAGGGCGTTCAGGGCATGCGCTGGTACGAGGTCACGATTACCGGGCAGGAGGCGCACACCGGCGCGACGCCGATGCGGCTGCGCAAGAATGCGCTCCTTGGCGCCGCGCGCATGATCGAGCGCATCGACGCGATCGCGCTCGAGCACGCGCCCGACGCGGTCGGCACCGTCGGCATGATCGAGAACAAGCCGAACAGCCGCAACGTCGTTCCCGGCGAGGTGTTCTTCACCATCGATTTCCGCCATCCCGACGACAAGGTGCTCGACGCCATGGAGGCGAAACTGCGCGGCGCGCTCGCTGCGATCCTCGAGCCGATGAAGCTCAGCTACAAGGAGAGGCGGATCTGGAATTCCCCCGCGGTCAAATTCGCGCCGGAGCTGATCGAATGCGTGCGCATCGGCGCACAAAAGGCCGGCTTCGCGTCACGCGACATGATCTCCGGCGCCGGCCATGACGCCGCTTACGTCGCTCGCGTCGCGCCAACGACCATGATCTTTGTCCCTTGTGCCGGCGGCATCTCGCACAACGAGGCGGAATCGACGAGCTTCGAGCAATGCGCCGCCGGCGCGCAGGTCCTGCTCAACGCAGTCCTGGAATATGACCGGCGCCTGGGATGACGCCAAAGGCAGCGCGGCTGAGCCGAGCCCCGCGCT
>JASHXX010000185.1 GCA_030043335.1 Xanthobacteraceae bacterium | reverse complement strand
GGCCGATATCGGTGCGGCTGGCCCGTCCGAGGAAATCACCGGCGCCGTTCGCCGCCCGGCGGAAGCCGCCGGGGTTTCCGGGCCCGACCGCGCGACAGTAATCGCGGGGCTGCCGCCTGAGGATCAGCCCGAGCGGGGTCCGGTCAAAGAATTGCCCGCGAACCTTCGCCGGCAGCTCGTCGACTACGTGACTGCGGAGCCTGCGGGCACCATCATGATCGATACGCCGCACACCTATCTCTATTTGGTGCTCGGCAACGGCAAAGCGCTCCGCTACGGCATCGGCGTCGGGCGCGAAGGCTTCACCTGGTCGGGCAACGAGCGCATCAAGCGCATGACCGAATGGCCGGACTGGCATCCGCCGAAAGAGATGATCGAGCGGCAGCCTTATCTGCCGCGCTTCATGGCCGGCGGCGAGGGCAACCCGCTCGGAGCGCGCGCTCTCTATCTCGGCAACACGCTCTATCGCATCCACGGCACCAATCAGCCCTCGACGATTGGCAGTTTCGTGTCTTCGGGCTGCATTCGGCTGACCAACGCGGATATCGAGGATCTTTATAGCCGGGTGAGCGTGGGCACGCGCGTCGTCGTGCTGCCCGGATCGGCGCCGACGGCGGCGTCGGCGCAGCAGGGCACGGTCGCGCGCTAGCGCAGCTGGTGCACCGGAGCGGCAGCGCGCGGCCTCGCGATCTTTTTTTCACATTGGTTTTTCAGCGACTCACGCTAATGTCGCGCCCGCTGGAACGCGCGCCATCATTGGCAGCGGCCCGGCAAACACCGGCTCTTGCTTTGCCGATGTGGAGGCCAACTGCCCTCGCCGTGATCTCTCGCCCGTTGTGACGCGTGCCGCTTGGGCCGCGCGCGGGCGTTCTGCGAGGTTGAATGTTTCCCAATGTCCGCCTGCTGGTCGCGGCGATGATCGTCTCAGTCGTTGCGCTGAGCTACGGATTCGCCGTGTTCGCGGCCTTTCGCGTCAACCACGAGCCGCTCGCGCGCCTGCCATCAGCGGCGCCGCCGTTGCGACTCCTGGCCAGCCTGTCCCCTTCGGCGCCAATCATGACCGCCGCGGTTGAACCGTTCGAGCGCGAAGCGCGGCCAAGCGATCCCCACCGCGCCGTCGATCTCGCGGACACGCCGACGCGAATGCCGGCTGCAAACGATCAAGTGGCCGGAACGCCCGCACCCGAACCGGAAACGCCTCCGGTCGGCGCGAACGATGCAGCGTCTTCGCCGCCAACGCCGGATGCCAGCGCCGAGCGCGAAGCGAGTGCGCCGGCGGCGGGCATCGCCGCCGGTGCGTCGCCGCCGGCTGCGGCGCAACCGCCCGGGGTCGCCGCGCTCGAGGCACCGGCGGATCAGTCGGTCATCATCGACGAGGCTGGACAAGAAACCGAGCTCGTGCCGGCAGGCCTCCCGCGGCCTGCCGCAAAGGCAGCCAAGGCCGGAGGTAAGAAAAAGGCCGCGCGCGCCCACGCCACCAAGGCGCGCTACGCGCGCCGAGCGCGTCCGGCCCGCGTCGACGGCATTGCCGGTTCCGGCACGCAGGAATCCTCGTCGGCGATCGGCGGTCCTTTCGTGAGCCCGTGGGGTCGCTGAGACCGCGCTCGGCCTAGCGCGGGACGTCGAGTGCCGCGTCGCAGTTCGACGGAGCCGGCGCGGAATTTTGGTGTTAGTGCTGGCGGCATGACGCCACTTTCAGTCCTCGATCTGTCGCCGGTCACGACCGCAACGCCGGGATCGGCGGCGTTACGCAATTCGCTCGACTTGGCGCGGCTCGCCGACCGGCTTGGCTACACGCGGTATTGGCTGGCCGAGCATCACAACATCGCCAGTATTGCGAGCTCGGCGCCGGAGATCATGATCGGCCAGATCGCCGCGGCAACGACGCACATCCGCGTCGGCTCGGGCGGTGTGATGCTGGTGAATCACGCGCCGCTGATGGTGGCCGAGCGCTTCAAAGTGCTGGAAGCGCTGTTCCCTGACCGCATCGATCTCGGTCTCGGCCGTGCTCCGGGAACCGACCCGGTGACTTCCTATGCGCTGCGCCGGCGGCAGGACGCGCGCGACGGCGACGACTTCCTCGAGCGGTTCCAGGAGCTCCTGTTGTTGGAGCGCGGCGGCCTGCCTGAGGATCACCCGTTCCGCAGCGTGCACGCCGTGCCGATGGACGTCGCGTTGCCGCCGGTCTGGCTCCTTGGCTCGAGCAGCTACAGCGCCGAGCTGGCCGCCGCGGTCGGCACGGGTTTCGCCTTCGCCCACCATTTCGCCGAGCACGAGGCGGCGGATGCGATGCTGAGCTATCGGGCGCATTTCAAGCCGTCGCCGCAGCTCACCCAGCCCTATGCCATCCTCGCCACCGCCGTGATTGCCGCGGATACCGACGCCGAAGCCGAACGCATCGCCGCGAGCGCGGAACTGCATTTCGTCAACCGCATGAAAGGCCTATATCTGCCGCTGGTCGCGCCGGAGGAGGCTGCGGCGCATTCCCACAGCCCGGTCGAGCGCGAGCGCCTGGCGCAACATCGTGCGCGGCTTGCCGTCGGCGGGATCGATACGGTGATGCGCCGGTTGCTCGCGCTGATCGAAGCGACGCGCGCCGACGAGCTGTTGATCACCAGTATGATCTACGATCACGCCGCGCGCCGGCATTGCTACGAGTTGCTGGCGGAA
>JASHXX010000184.1 GCA_030043335.1 Xanthobacteraceae bacterium | reverse complement strand
GCCCGGCGACGGCGGCGCAGCCGCGGCTGCTGCCGGCGTGCCGGGCTTTGCGCCGCAGCCGCCGCAGACGGTCGCGCCGCCTTCGGCGCCGCCCGCCGCCACGCCGTTCAAGCCGCAGGCCGAAGGCGGCGATGGTGACGGCGAAGAAGCGCTCGGCGAAGGCGCGCTCGGCGAGCCCGACATCGACGAGGACGATCTCGAGAACTCGATGTCGCTTGCCGCCATCGAGGCCGAGCTCAAGCCCAAGGTGCTAGAAACCTTCGACGCCATCGCCAACTCGTTCAAGCGGCTGCGGCGCCTGCAGGACCAGGACATCGAACGACGGCTGAGCGCCGACAAGCTGTCGCCCAACCAGGAGCGCAAGTACAAGAAGCTCAAGGATGAAATCATCCAGGAGGTCAAATCGCTGCGGCTCAATCAGGCGCGCATCGATGCGCTGGTCGAGCAGCTTTACGACATCAACAAGCGGCTCGTCGGCAATGAGGGCCGGCTGATGCGGCTCTCCGAGAGCCACGGCGTCATCCGCGAAGACTTCCTCAAGAACTATCAGGGCTCCGAGCTCGACCCGCGCTGGCTCAACCGCGTCTCGAAGCTCTCCGCCAAGGGCTGGAAGAACTTCGTCGCCCGCGACAAGGACCGCATCAAGGAGCTGCGTGCGCAGATCCACGCGCTGGCGACCGAAACCGGTCTCGAGATCGGCGAGTTCCGCAAGATCGTGCACATGGTGCAGAAGGGCGAGCGCGAGGCCCGCCAGGCGAAGAAGGAAATGGTCGAGGCCAATCTGCGCCTCGTCATCTCGATCGCCAAGAAATACACCAACCGCGGCCTGCAGTTCCTCGACCTGATCCAGGAAGGCAATATCGGGCTGATGAAGGCGGTCGATAAGTTCGAGTACCGTCGCGGCTACAAATTCTCGACCTACGCCACCTGGTGGATCCGCCAGGCGATCACCCGCTCGATCGCCGATCAGGCGCGCACCATCCGCATCCCGGTGCACATGATCGAGACCATCAACAAGATCGTGCGCACTTCGCGGCAGATGCTCAATGAGATCGGCCGCGAGCCGACGCCGGAGGAATTGGCCGAGAAGCTCGGCATGCCGCTTGAGAAAGTGCGCAAGGTGCTCAAGATCGCCAAGGAGCCGCTGTCGCTCGAGACCCCGATCGGCGACGAGGAGGACAGCCACCTCGGCGACTTCATCGAGGACAAGAACGCGATCCTGCCGATCGACGCCGCGATCCAGTCGAATCTGCGCGAGACCACGACCCGCGTGCTGGCGTCACTCACGCCACGCGAAGAGCGCGTGCTGCGCATGCGCTTCGGCATCGGCATGAATACCGACCACACCCTGGAAGAAGTCGGCCAGCAATTCTCGGTGACCCGCGAGCGCATCCGCCAGATCGAGGCCAAGGCGCTGCGCAAGCTCAAGCACCCGTCACGGTCGCGGAAGCTGCGCAGCTTCCTCGATAACTAAGAAAAATTCGCTGCGCTCGGGCGAGGCGCCGATTGCCGATCAATTATAGACGTAGCGGCCGGCGTCCTGGCCGCGCGCGTGTCCGCCGGTCGCGGCCTTGCCGTCAAGGCGCGGCACGACGACGAGGCGGTCGATCTCGCCGCGCAGAAACGCCTTGAGGAACTGCGGATAGTCCTTGAACGACACGCAGCCGAACGATTGGCCGCTGGGGCCGAGCATGTAAGTGTGGGCCAGGATGCCGTCGCGGCCGAACATCTTGCCGTCGTCGACCGGATTGAGGCGTATAGCCTGGACGCCGTGGAACGGCGCCTCGCGCAGCGCAAGATCGTAGACGTTCGGCGGCGTCGCGCCGCGGCTCCTTTCGCTGACATGGCGCGGATCGTCGAGCCTCTGGCCAAGGCCCGAATGCGCCTCGAGCTTGAGCCCGTTCGGCAGATAGACCGTGTGGGCTTCGATGTCATAGATCGCGGTGCGGCTGTCGGCGGCAGCGAGCAAGAGCGCATTGCCGCGCGCCGGCTGCGCCGCTGTGCGCTTCTCAAAGACGACGGAGGAGATCGACGCGGTGGCGGAAGGACCGGCGTCCGCGACGTCGGGCAAGGCCGGCTGCGCCGGCGCCCGCACGCCGGCGCGGCTGAGCGCTGCAGTCAGAATCTCGGCGGAGATCAGTCGCGCTTGAAGCGCTGCATCCGCCACGCGCACGGTGCGGGTCAAGACGTGCACCAATCCCGAGACCCTTGCCGCGCCGCGCCCAAGAAGGCTCGCCGGATTGGCCAGCGCCGACGTTTCCGGCCCGAGCCGCATCGCGGCGTCAAGGTGAGGCGCGGCGCCCAGACCGAGCGTGACAATCGACGCCGCCGTCACCGTGACCGCGCCGGCCATCAGTCCCGCCGCGATCGCGGTGCCGAAGCCGATTGCAGCCGCGCGCCACAACGCCGTGACGCTCGAAGACGCCGCATTGGCGCGCGTCATGTGCGGTTACGCGAAACGGCGGCTTAATATCGGGCGAGCGTCAGCCGCAATCGCTGCGGCGCGGCGGCCGGCCGCAGCCGGCGGGCGAATCCTGATCGGCGAAAGAGCATCGAACTTCGTCTGATCGTCCCCATCTTCTTCCCCTTAAGCACGCAACGCTACGAAGCGAGGATGCAGTGGCCACGGTTAAGCGGCTGTAAATGGGCCGCCCGGTGTCCTTTTGAGGAAGGCGTCGAAGGAAGACGCCGTTTGCGAATCCGAGAAATTGGTGGTCGAGTCGTAGTGCCGGCCAAGGTGCAAGCACGGACTGCAGGCCGCGCGCCGGACGGGCGGCGGACGAGATCACAAGGCGTCGCCGCGACTAAAGTCTCACTGTTCCCCCGGCCATCATATCGCCGCGCCGACTTCAACATATCGTCCGATGCAAGCCGGATTCAGCCACGACAAGGCCGGGCATGGGTGAGGGCAACGTGGAGTAGCCGATGTTGCATTCGCTCGTGCGTTATCTGAGCCTCGCCCTCCTTGCTATCGCCGCGCTCGCTGAGCCGGCGCTGGCGCGGGATCATTCCGCCGCCCGCGCGGTTTACGGGCATCATCATCAAGCGTCCGCGCACCGTCATTATGCCGCGCATTATGCCGCGCGGTCCTACAACGGATCTCGGCGCCGCTACGCGGCCCAGTCCGGGGCGTTCGGCGCTCCATCCGGTGAGCGATCTGCTCCCGCATCCGGCCCGGCTGAGCCGCAATGGCAGCCGCCGCAGCGGGCGGCGCGCAGCCGTCGGGAACAACAAAACTTTAGTGGCTTCCCGCCGGTCGCCCAATATCAGGATCGGTATCGCGGCGAGGATGCCGACCGCTATAGCGGCCGCTACCCGCAGCGCTACGCGCGGCAATATCCGTTGCAGGACGACGGCTATGCGTCCGGCCAGCCGGCCGGCGCGGCGCGCTCGAAGGCCTCGTCGCGCAAGCGGCAAGCGCCAACGGCGTGCCGGTCTCGCTGGTGCATCGCGTGATCATGCGCGAGAGCGGGTATAATCCGCGCGCGGTGAGCAGCGGCAATTACGGGCTGATGCAGATCCGCCTCGGCACCGCGCGGGCGATGGGCTACAACGGCTCCGCCGCGGGCCTCCTCGATCCGGCGACCAACATGACCTACGCCGTGCGCTATCTCGCCGGCGCCTATCGCGCCGCCGACGGCAATGAGAGCGGCGCCGTCGCGCTCTATGCGCGCGGCTACAACGCGGCGCCGGTGCAGCGTTATCGGCAATATGCATACGACGCACCGGCGGGCGACGCGCCGCAGAGCTGGAATTTGTGGAATGATGACCAGCCGCGCCGGAACGGCATGCGCGGCGGCTATCGGGTGCGTCACATTCCGCGCCGGTCGATATGAGATGGCGCCGAGATGTTGCCGGCGGGCTGCGGTCCGCCGGCGGCGATCAGGAATAGATCCGCACCTTCTTCTTTGCTCCGGTGCGGGTGATGCTCTTGATCTTTGCCGCCGGCTTGCCGGATTTTTCGGCGATGTCGCGGTCCTGCTCGATCAGGAAGCCGTGTGCGGGCTTGTCGCCGTCGATGCCGCCGGTGAGGTCGCGCGGCACCCGGCGGTTCGAGCGCTGGGTGCCGTCCTCGTAGAGGACGTCGAACATCACATATTCGGAATTGCGTCCCGGCTTTCTCGGCATGGCACCACCGGCGTTCTTGATTGTTGCCGCTGCACAGAAACGAAAAAGCCGGCGCCAATATGACGCCGCGCTCGACGGCGAGACGCAACGCAGGCTTAATCGCGGATGGGCGGTATATAATGAGGCGCCGCCGGTTTGGCAATCGCCGCGCCGCGCGCCGCCGCCCGCGTGCGCGGGCCTACAACGCCGCGACCGCGCTGACCTCGATCAGAAATTCCTCGCGCACCAGGCGATCGACGATGAGGAGCGTGTTGGTCGGATAGTGCCCGGCGGGAAACAGCCGCGGATATTCGCGGGTGCGGTATTGCGCGAATTTCGCGATGTCCTGCGAATGCACGAGATAGGTGGTGAACTCGACGATGTTGGCGAAGCCCGCGCCTTGCGAGGCGAGCGCGGCGCCGATATTGGCGAACACCTGCGCGCACTGGCCCTCGAAATCGGCAGGCACCTTGCCGCTGGTATTGGCGCCGACCTGGCCGGCGATGAACAGGAACTCCGACGCCTTGACGCGGGCGATGTTCGAATAGGGCGCGATCGGCTTGCCCATGCTGTCGGGGTTGAGAAGCTTGATGTCGGCCATGATCACTCCGCGAGATTGGCTTGAACGGGACCAAAAGATTAACGCACGATCGGCGCGCGCGCATCAACCATGAAGTGCGATAAGCCGTTGCCTCGCTTGATCGACTGCCGCGGTTTTGCCATGCCGGCGCGCCAGACCTTTCGCCCCAGACCTTTCGCCGAACGCGGAGACAGATTGCCGATGTTGAACGTGATGGTTCGTTGTTTGCTCGCATTCATGTTTGTTCTCGCCTTAGTTCTCGCCGCACTTGAGCGCCCGGCGCCGGCCGCTGAAGCCGGCGGCTCGCTCGACGCCCTGATCGCGCAGCACGCCAGCGCCAACGGCGTGCCGGTCTCGCTGGTTCGCCGCGTGATCATGCGCGAGAGCCGCTACAACGCCCGCGCGGTGAGCGCCGGCAATTACGGGCTGATGCAGATCAGGCTCGGCACCGCGCGTGCGCTCGGCTATCGCGGCAGCGCCGCCGGCCTGCTCGATCCCGACACCAACATGACCTACGCGGTGCGCTACCTCGCCGGCGCCTATCGCGCCGCCGGCGGCAACGAGGCCCGCGCCATCGCGCTCTACAACAGCGGCTATTACACGAGCCGGCACCGGCGCGGCGCGATCTGACCGCGCGCGGCGCCCGCGGCCGCTCGGCGGAGCCTCGACATTCGCGGCCTTGCGAGTACCATCGGCCTCGCAACAACCCGGGAGCCCGGCGATGTCGTTTCTCCGCGCGCTGTTCGGCCGCCGCGCCGCGGCCGCGCCCGCCAGGCTCGGCGATCCGGTCGAGTACAAGGGCTTCATCATCCGCGCCGCGCCGTTCAAGAACGAAGGCCACTACCAGACCGCCGGCGTGATCGAGCGCGAGATCGGCGGCGTGCGCAAGGAGCACCGCTTCATTCGCGCCGACGCCTACGCCAATTACGATGACGCCGTGAGCTTCACGCTGACCAAGGCGCGGCAGATGATCGACCTGCAGGGCGAGCGGATTTTCCAGTAGCGCCCCGATCAGGAAAGCGACGCGGGAGGAGCCATGTTCGGCAAGCCGCATTGCCCGGTCATCGCCATCGAGGAGCACTACTGGGACGACGAGCTGGTCAAGACCTTCAGTGGCCCCGAGGCGGTGCGCGCCGCCGAGCTCGCGTCGCGGTTGCGCGACTTCGAGGGGATCCGCCTCAAGGAGATGGACGCGGCCGGCATCGACATTCAGGTGCTCTCGCACGGCTCGCCCTCGACGCAGAAGCTTCCCGCCGCCGTCGCCGTCGATCTGACCCGCCGCGTCAACGACCGCCTGCATGCGCTCGTCGCCCGCCGGCCCGACCGCTTCGCCGCCTTCGCCGCGCTGCCGACCGCGGTGCCGGAGGCCGCCGCCGACGAGCTCG
>JASHXX010000183.1 GCA_030043335.1 Xanthobacteraceae bacterium | reverse complement strand
TCGTCGACGACAATGCCGCCAATCGCGACGTGCTGGAACGCCGGCTGTCGCGCGAAGGCCACGAGATCGTGTGCGCGACAAGCGGCGCCGCGGCGCTCGAGCTGGCCGCCGGCCGGGAGTTCGATCTTATCCTGCTCGACCTGATCATGCCCGAGATGAGCGGTTTCGAGGTGCTGCGCCGGCTGAAGGCAGCCGCGCACACCGGCGACATTCCGGTGATCGTGATTTCGGCGCTCGACGAGCTCGACAGCGTCGTGCGCTGCATCGAAGCCGGCGCCGAGGATTATCTGACCAAGCCGTTCAATCCGACGCTGCTGCGCGCGCGCATCGGCGCCTCGCTGGAAAAGAAATGGCTGCGCGACCAGGAGAAGCGATTCGTCGCCGAGCTCGAACGGGAAAAAGAGCGCTCCGAAACGCTGCTGCTCAACATTCTGCCGCAAAGCATCGTCGAGCGCATGCGCAACGGCGAAACGGTGATCGCCGACCGGATCGCAGAGGCGACGATTCTGTTCTGCGATCTCGTCGGTTTCACCGCGCTCAGTCAGGATCTGACCGCAGACCGCACCATCGACTTTCTCGGCCAGACCTTTGCGGCATTCGACCGGCTGGTCGCCGAATTCGACGTGGAGAAGATCAAGACCATCGGCGATGCCTATATGGTCGCCGCCGGCGTCCCCGAGCCGCAGGCCGATCACGCCCAGCGCATCGCCGCGCTGGCGCCGCGCATGCTCGATGCGGTCGCCGCCGTCGCGCAGGCGACCAGCCTCGATCTTCAGGCGCGCATCGGCGTGCACACCGGCCCGATCACCGCTGGCGTGATCGGCACCCACAAATTCGTCTACGACGTGTGGGGCGATACGGTGAACACCGCGAGCCGCATGGAATCGCACTCGCTGCCGGGCCGCATCCAGGTCTCCGCCGCGACACGCGCCCTGCTCGGCGACGGCTTCTGGCTCGAGCGGCGCGGCGTAATCGATGTCAAGGGCAAGGGCATGATGGAGACCTATTTCCTCCACGCCCGATGATCACCCTGCCCGGCCGCGCCGCTAAAGCGCAACCGCCTCCTGTTGAAGCGATCGTCTCTTTTGTGGGGCATGATCTTTTCGGGAAACCGGTTTCCACCCCCGGATCGTGTCCCGGGGCAGGCCTTTTTCCGGATCATGCTCTAACGTGCGGGAAAATGCTTCTCGAGCCCCTGCCAGCCCTCGAAGTAGTCGTGCTGCAGCTCCGAAGATTCGACCGCATAGCGCGTCAGCCGCATCGCGAAGCGGCTCTCGAACATGAACGCCATGGTGTCTTCGATCTTGTGCGGCTTGAGCTGCGCCTTGGTCGCGCGCTCCCAGGTCTCGGCGTCTGGGCCGTGCGCGGTCATGCAATTGTGCAGGCTGGCGCCGCCGGGGAGAAAGCCTTCCGCCTTGGCGTCGTACTCGCCGTGGAGGAGGCCCATGAACTCGGTCATGACGTTGCGGTGAAACCACGGCGGCCGGAACGTGTCCTCGCCCACGAGCCAGCGCGGCGGGAAAATCACGAAGTCGATATTGGCGGCGCCGGGCAGGTCGGACGGCGCGGTGAGCACGCTGAAGATCGAGGGATCCGGATGGTCGAAGCTCACCGTCCCCATCACCATGAAGCGCGCGAGGTCGTATTTGTACGGCACTAGGTTGCCGTGCCAGGCGACGACGTTGAGCGGCGAGTGGTCCATTTCCGCCGCCCACAGATTGCCCTGGAATTTGGCGAGGAGGGCGCAGGGCGCCTTGGTGTCCTCGAAGGCCGCGACCGGACTGAGGAAATCGCGCGGGCTGGCCAGCCCGTTGGCGCCGAGCGGGCCGAGCTCCGGCAGCCGCAGCATGGCGCCATAGTTCTCGCAGATATAGCCGCGCGACGGCCCATCCGGGAGCTCGACGCGCAACCGCAAGCCGCGCGGAATGATGACGATCTCACCGGGCGCGGCTTCGAGCGCGCCGAGCTCGGTGACGAAGCGGGCGCGCCCCTGCTGCGGCACGATCAGCATCTCGCCGTCGGCATTGTAGAAGCAGCGGTCGGTCATCGAGCGGTTGGCGGCATAGATGTGGATCGCCATGCCGAGCTGCGTGGCGACGTCGCCGTTGCCGCCGAAGGTCACCATACCCTCGACGAAATCGGTGGGCTTCTTCGGGATCGGCAGCGGGCTCCAGCGCAGCTGCGTCGGCGTCGCGTCGACCTCCGCAAACGGCGCGCTGCGCATCATGCCGTTGTCGAGGCGAGCATAGGGCCGATGCACGACCGAAGGCCGGATGCGGTAGGTCCAGGTGCGACGATTGTCGGCGCGAGCGGTGGTGAACGAGGTGCCGGAAATCTGCTCGGCGTAGAGGCCGAGCGGCGGCCGCTGCGGCGAGTTCCGCCCGACCGGCAGCGCGCCCGGCACGGCCTCCGATTCAAAATAATTGCCGAAGCCGGACTGGTATCGAGACGGCACCTCCTTGTCGGCGGCGCGGCGCTCGGTCCGCCGGCTCTTGGCATCGACGCGCGTGCCCTGTTTGACCTGCGTCATCAGATCCCCAAATCCGCAACGGCGATCGCGCAGCAGGTGATTGGTCGCGATCGTAACTAATATCCGTCTTCTGCCGCCGCCGCGCAAGTGTTGCGCCGATTCCAATCGCAGTTCGAAGCCGGCGGCGTTTCAAGCCCGAACCGCACCGCGTCCCGGCATTTGCCAAATCAAAAGATTGCAGCAAGGCCGCGTACCATCCTAGCGCGCGTTTGACCGCAATTCGCGTAACGAGCTACTCTGGCCGCGTTGTTACTGGGGGCAGACCATGGACGACGCGAAATCTTCACGGACAAGGCATTGGACGACAACCGTGTTCGTCGCGACCGCGGCACTCGTCATGCTTTTGCAGGTGGGTAACGGCGTCGCCGGCTTCAGACGAATAGAGCCGACCGTGCCGGCGCGGCGCAACGTTGCCGAAATCGAACTCTGCCAGGGCGATCGCTACACCTGGAAGAATCCGTTCCGGGTGAAGACGTATGCCGACGTCAGGATCACTTCGATCAGCGGGAC
>JASHXX010000182.1 GCA_030043335.1 Xanthobacteraceae bacterium | reverse complement strand
GAGCGCCGCGCCGAGATGGCGCACAGATGCGCTTGGCTCTTGTTTTCGGCGACTTCGACCAGGTCGATTTCCGCCAGCCGCGGCGCGAGCTTCAACACCGGGCCGGCAACGGCGATGTCGTCGTCTTTGGCAAGCGCGCGCAACACCTTGACCGGCGCATTGCTGACCGGCGCGAGGTGGCTCGAAAGCTCGGCGCGCGCTTTGGTCTCGATCTCCTCGATGAGGCGTCCGAAGATGTCGTCGAAAAGCTCGACATGCTCCTCCTTGTAGCGGCTCGCCCCGTCGAGAAAGAGTGCCGTGACGCGCTTGAGCGTCTCGGCGCGCTTCTGGCGCGAGCCGTGCTGCAGCACCTCTTCAAGTTCAGGGATCAACGAACGGCTGGCACCCATGCTTGAATCCATCGGCCTGGCAATCGAGGCGGTGCCCGTCGCCGCACGATAAATCAGCAATTCTGAAAGAAACCTTGCAGTCGGGAATCAGGGGTCAGGGACGAGGAATCGGGGAGCGCACGTCGGATCACTGGCCCGGAGGCCTTGCAACGGGCTAACAAAACGTTATATTCGCCCCGTCCGTCACGGATACCTCATAACGGTCGGTTGATCCGAACGGTTTTGGGAGTGGGCCCCCTGGGACCCGCTCTTTTTTGTTACCTGAGGTCCGGCGGTTTTCTGGCGGGCAGGTGGCGCACACTTTAGCGGATCCGCAGCTTGGACGATCGGTTGACGACCTTTGCCAAAGAGCCTCGGCTCATTACCGAGCCCGGACGCTCTGCGCGCGTTGCCGCGATTGTCGAACCGGTCCTGGCTGACCTCGGCTATCGGCTGGTCCGGGTCCGCATTTCGGGAGCGGCCGGCTGCACCGTGCAGGTCATGGCGGAGCGGCCGGACGGCATGATGGCGATCGAGGATTGCGAGGCGGCGTCGCGGGCGCTGTCGCCGGTGCTCGATGTCGCCGACCCGATCGAGGGTCCCTATCGGCTCGAGGTCTCCTCGCCGGGCATCGACCGGCCGTTGGCGCGCCATTCGGATTTTGCCCGCTATGCCGGCCACGTCGCCCAGGTCGAGATGCTCGTCCCGATCGATGGGCGCCGCCGCTTCCGCGGCGAACTCCTTGGCACCGAAGGCGAATGCGTACGCATGCGCTGCGGCGATGCGGCTACGGCCGGGCATCCCGAAGTCCTGCTGCCGATCGACGGCATGACCGAGGCAAGGCTGGTGCTCACCGATGCATTGATTTCGGAATCGCTGCGGCGAAGCAAACGCGGTGAGCGGTTGGACACCGGATATGGAAGCGAAGATGAGGAGCGCGACGGCTCGCGCAGAGGCCGCGCGCCGAGACCGTATCAAACAAGACCGATGGACCTCGCCGCCGAACAAGACCGGCGCGCGAACCAGCGCAAAGGAGAATGAACCATGGCGACGGTAAGCGCCAACAAACTCGAACTCTTACAGATTGCGGATGCGGTCGCCCGCGAAAAGGCGATCGACCGCAAGATCGTGCTCGGCGCCATGGAGGACGCCATCGCCAAGGCCGCGCGGTCGCGCTATGGCAGCGAGACCGACGTTCACGCCGAGATCGATCCGAAGAGCGGCGAGCTGCATCTGTCGCGCCACTTGCTGGTGGTGGAAACCGTTGAAAGTCCGGCGGCGCAAATCACCCTTGACGAGGCGCGCCGGCATCATCCCGCCGCGCAGATCGGCGATACCATCTCCGACAAGCTGCCCCCGCTCGAATACGGACGGATCGCCGCGCAATCGGCCAAACAGGTGATCGTGCAAAAGGTGCGCGAGGCCGAACGTGACCGCCAATATGACGAGTACAAGGATCGGATCGGCGACATCGTCAACGGCATCGTCAAGCGGGTCGAGTACGGCAACGTGGTCGTCGATCTCGGCCGCGGCGAGGCGATCGTGCGCCGAGACGAAATGTTGCCGCGCGAAGTCTTCCGCAACGGCGATCGCATCCGCGCCTACATCTACGACGTTCGCCGCGAGCAGCGCGGTCCGCAGATCTTCCTGTCGCGCACGCATCCGCAATTCATGTCCAAACTGTTCGCGCAGGAGGTGCCGGAAATCTACGACGGCATTGTCGAGGTCAAAGCGGTGGCGCGCGATCCCGGTTCGCGCGCCAAGATCGCGGTGGTCTCGCGCGATTCCTCCGTCGACCCGGTCGGCGCCTGCGTCGGCATGCGCGGTTCGCGCGTGCAGGCGGTAGTCAACGAGCTGCAAGGCGAAAAGATCGACATCATCCCCTGGTCGGCCGACATCGCCACCTTCGTGGTCAACGCGCTGGCGCCGGCGGAAGTCGCCAAGGTAGTGCTCGACGAAGAGCGCGAGCGCATCGAGGTGGTGGTTCCCGATCAGCAGCTCTCGCTCGCGATCGGCCGGCGCGGCCAGAATGTGCGCTTGGCCTCGCAGCTGACCGGCTGGGACATCGATATCCTGACCGAGCAGGAAGAATCCGAACGTCGGCAGGCGGAGTTCGAGAACCGCACGCGCATGTTTATCGACACGCTCAATGTCGACGAGGTGATCGGGCAATTGCTCGCCTCGGAGGGTTTCACCTCGGTCGAGGAGCTGGCTTTGGTCGACGCCAAGGAGATTGCCGGCATCGAAGGTTTCGACGATGACACCGCGCGTGAATTGCAGACGCGCGCCCGCGACTACCTCGCCAAGATCGAGGCCGAGCTCGACGCCAAACGCCGGGAACTCGGAGTCGAGGATGCGCTCAGGGACGTTCCCGGCGTGACCACGGCGATGCTGGTGCGCTTCGGCGAGAACGGCATCAAGACGGTCGAGGATCTTGCCGGCTGCGCGACCGACGATCTCGTCGGTTGGACCGAGCGCAAGGACGGCGAGACCGTTCGCGAGGCGGGCATTCTCGACGGTTTCGATCTGACGCGCGAGGAGGCCGAGACGCTGGTCATGCAGGCGCGCGTGAAGGCGGGCTGGATCAGCGAAGCCGATCTCGCGCCGCCGCCGGCCGTCGAGGAGGCGCCGGCGCCGCCGGCGCCGGCTTAAGGAGCGCCTCGACCGGATGATCGCGCAAGCCGCAGACATCGAACTCGACGCCGGGCCGCGCGCCCGCGCGCCCGAGCGGCTGTGCGTCGCCACCCGCACGGTCCGGCCGGTCGTGGACTTGATCCGGTTCGTCGTCGGGCCGGACGGCGACGCGGTGGCGGATATCAAGCACAAATTGCCCGGCCGCGGCATCTGGGTGACCGCGACCCGGGATGCGCT
>JASHXX010000181.1 GCA_030043335.1 Xanthobacteraceae bacterium | reverse complement strand
GGATCGGCAGGTCGCCGCCCTCGACCAGATAGGCCGGCCCAATCGCAATGCCTGGCGACACCGCGAGCCCGGATAGCCGACGCTCGGCGCGCGGCACCGCCATGCCGGGCGCCTCTGCTAGATCGGTTGCCGCCTCAGTCCTCATTGAATTTGCATTCAATCAAATCGGCCAGCGCGTTTACCGCCGCCATCGCCTGCGGCCCGCTCGCCGTGAGTTCGATGACCGCGCCCGGCGCCGCCGCCAGCATCATCAGCCCCATGATCGACCGGCCTGAGACCTCGGTTCCGTTCTTGCGCACTTTGATATCGGCGTCGAATTGCGCCGCCGTCTTGACAAACCGCGCTGCGGCGCGGGCATGCAGCCCGCGCTGGTTGCAGATCGTTGCGATCCGGCGGACGAGTCCAGGCGCCTCGCCAGCTCTAACGTCTGGACCGTCCGTCATTGTCGGGCGTCGGTCAGCAACTGTGACGCTACGTTAATGTATTTCCGGCCCGCCTCTTGCGCACCCAGAACCGTGCGCTCGAGGCTCTCATTTTGCCGCAAACTGGCAAGCTTGATCAGCATCGGCAGATTGACCCCCGCAATCACCTCGATCTTGGCGCGGTCCATGACCGAGATTGCAAGATTGGAGGGCGTGCCGCCAAACATATCGGTCAACAGCACCGCCCCGTCACCGCTGTCGACTTCGGAAATGCGGGCAATGATTTCCTGGCGGCGTTGCTCCATGTCGTCCTCGGGGCCAATACACACGGCCGCAATCTGGGTCTGCGCGCCGACTACGTGTTCGAGTGCGGCGACAAACTCCGCCGCGAGCCGACCATGGGTCACCAAAACCATGCCGATCATCGGTTTCCTCTATTGGGTCGGCCGCTGCTCAGCCCAAAGCAGCATCGCACGCGCCCGCCGTGAGCGGGGCGCCGGCAGCGCCAGGATGAAAGTCGCGATGCGCCAACCCGGTTTGCCATCCCGCGTCGCGTAACCTCGCGCTCAGTCGCTCGGCGACAAAGACCGAACGATGGCGGCCGCCGGTGCCGCCGATTGCGATCGTCGAATAAGTCTTGCCGCCGGCTTCGCAACGCGGCAACAGCGGCTCCAAAAACCGGCGCAACCCGTGGAAGGACCGCGTGAAATCGGGATCCCTCTGGCGGCGGGCGGCGACCTCCGGGTCGCACCCGCTCAGCCCCGCGCAAGTTATCGATATGGTGAGGATTTTCCAGAAATCGCAGATCGACCACCAGGTCACTCCCGCGCGGAAAACGTTGCGGTAGGCGAGGGATGTGACAAAAACGCGCAGCCCGTGGGTGTCGAGCGCGAAATGCCCGATCAACAGGCGCTTCAGTTCGGCGGCGGTCAGGGCGGAAATATCGATCAGCAAGTCGGCTCGCTCGCGCAAGGCGGAGAGCATTTGGCGCTCGCGGCGGATGCCGTCCGCCACAGGACGAACGCCGGCCGAGGGGTGGGAACGTCGCGTTTCGGTATAGCGCCGTTCGCGCCGATCGTCATCACAATCGATGGACACGACACAAAACTCACAGCCACAGCGATACCCTGCCCGAGGGTATCGAGGACCTCATCGGCTGCGACGCCGCGGGGTACGCCCATCGGCGCCAACCGCGGGCGCGCCTCCGTCAACGACGGGGCTCTCGATCAGAAATATGAACGCCGGGAGAGTATCGAAGCGTTCGTCGCCAACATCTCCGAGGAGCTTCTGCACCGTCGACCCACCGGCGCCCGACATCCGGGCGACCAAGAGGACGCGAGCACGCGGCGCGCTTTTGACGGTGTTGAAATGTTCCTGACCACCACCGCGGCTGCTCACCGCCCGATTATAGCCTGGGACGGATCGGCCGCCAACGCGCGGCGGAGGAAGCGCAACTTTGTCGGCGCCGAAGCTTCGAACGGGGCGAGCGTGATCAGCGGCACTTCGACCCCCAACACGGCTTCGCAACGCCCCTCGGGTAAACGCTCGATCGCGCCGGAAGCGGCCAGATCCGCGATCAGAAAGAGCGGCGCTGCCTCGGCTGGGTCGACCCGGAGGATGCCGATCCCGCGGATCTCGATCAGCCCGGAAATCGCTGGTGGAGCGCTTGCCACAACGCGCGATCCCGCGCGCCGCAGCAAGGTCTGGTCATCGGCTACGAGCTGCGCTCCGCCATCGATCAGGCGCAACGCCAAGTCTGATTTACCCGATCCCGGAGGGCCGCGGAGCAGGACGGCCTCGCCCTCGATGGCCACCGCAGTCGCATGCCGCAACAGCGTGTCGGTCACGGCAGTGCGGGCAGGCGGATGCAAAAGCGCGCGCCAACCACCGCGTCGTCGGCATCCTTGCGGTTTTCGGCCCAGATCATGCCACGATGGGCCTCGATGATCTGCTTGGAAATCGACAATCCCAGGCCCGAGTGGGTCCCAAATTTTTCGCCCGCCGGACGTTCACTGTAAAAGCGGTTGAATATCGCGGTCAATTTGTCCGCCGGGATGCCAGGTCCACAATCGTCCACGGTAATCAGCACGGCGCGCCCATCATGCCGCGCGGTCAATCGGATTTCGCTGTCGGGCGGAGTGAATGACACGGCGTTGGCGATCACATTCAAGAAAACCTGGGAGAGACGGGTCTCGATCCCCGGCACCGTCAAGGCGCGGCCGCGTTCCGGCAGGTCGAGAACAAGCCTTGGCCGATCGCCGCTCCGCGTCGCCTCGTGCACGTCGACCAGCGCTCGCAGCATTGCCGCGACGTCGACCGGCCCCAATTCGAGCCGGCTCAGCTCCGCATCGAGCCGCGAGGCGTCGGAGATATCGGTGATTAGCCGGTCGAGCCGACCGACATCGTCCAGAATGATCGCCATCAGCCGGCGCTGGGTCGCCGGGTCTTCGAGCCGAACCGCGGTCTCGACCGCGCTCTTCAGCGAACTCAGCGGGTTCTTGATCTCGTGCGCGACATCGGCGGCAAAACGCTCGATCGCGCTCATTCGCTGCCACAACGCGTCGGTCATCTCGCGCAACGAACCCGAAAGGTCGCCGATCTCATCGCCCCGCCGGGTAAAATCGGGAATTTCGACGCGGGCGCCGCGGCCGCGGCTGCGCTCGGCCGCGGCCGCAAGACGGCGGATCGGCCGCGCGATGGTGCCGGCAAGATAGAGCGACATCAATACGGTGACCAAGAGCGCTGCGGCAAAGATGCGCAGCAACTCAAACCGCACCGTGCGCACCTCCTCCTCAATCTCATTGCTGTTGGTCGACAACATCAGCGCGCCCAGGACTTGCTTGTAACGCTGCACCGGAATGGCGACGCTCAGCACAAATTCGCCGGTCGCGGGGTCGCGCCTGATCATCGCGCTGGTCTCGCCGGCGAGCGCGCGCTGCACCTCGGAATAATCGGAGGCGTGCGGCGAAAAGCTTTCGCGGTACGCCGGGTAGCGGCTGTGGCGGGGAAGGATGTCGACCACCCAGTCGTAGACCCGGTCGATCAATTTGCGGATCACACCCTCGTTATCCGGCGGCGGCAGCTCGGTAACCTGAATTGCCCCACCCGGCCCGCGCAATACGCGGCTGTCGGCGATGATGTCGCCCCTGATATCGAACAGGCGCGCCCGCGTTTTGGTTGGCGCAACGAGCCGCCGCATCATCTGGCGAGCGAGATCCGGCAGCAGCACCTCGCCCTCATCCGCGGAATCGAGCACCGCTCCCTCACCGAGGGCCGCGGCAAAAACCTCTCCCTGCGTTCGCAACGACTCGATCTGCTGCGCGACCAGGCCGGCGTGGTATTTGCCGAGATAAAGAAACCCGCCGGCGAGCAGCGCCAGCGCCAGAACGTTAACGGCAAGGATGCGCAACGTCAGCGGCGAGACTGGCCGCCTGACGCGGCCGTGCCACCGGCCCACGACTAGTCGGACGGGCTCTGGGCCGAGCGCCGGACCCGTTTCCGTGCGGTCGCCGAGTGCTAAGTTCGCCGGCGCCGCAAGCGCGCTCGAAGGATTGGCCGGGTCAGCGGTCGCGGTATCGATAGCCGACGCCATAGAGGGTTTCGATATGAGCGAATTCGCTGTCTACCGCCTTGAACTTTTTTCTCAGCCGCTTGATGTGGCTGTCGATCGTGCGGTCGTCGACATAGATGTGTTCGCCATAAGCAGCGTCCATCAACTGGTCGCGGCTCTTGACATGCCCCGGGCGGTGAGCAAGCGACTTGAGGATTAGGAACTCGGTCACCGTCAATTCGACCGGCTGATTGCTCCAAGTACACATGTGGCGTGCCGGGTCGAGGACCAGTCGCCCGCGCACGACGACCGGCTCGCTCTGCTGGTCGCCGCGCTCGCGGGCCAGCTCGCCGCGACGGATCAGCGCGCGGATGCGTTCGATCAACAGCCGCTGCGAAAACGGCTTCTTGATATAATCGTCGGCCCCCATCCGCAGCCCGAGCAGCTCATCGACCTCGTCGTCCTTGGAGGTCAAAAAGATCACCGGAATGTGGCTCAGCCGGCGTAATTGTTCGAGCAACTCCATCCCGTCCATGCGCGGCATCTTAATGTCGAGCACCGCGATATCGACCGGCTGGGCGCTGATCCCCTTCAACGCTTCCGCCCCGTCGCTATAGCAACGCACCAGAAACCCCTCAGCTTCGAGCGCAATCGATACAGAGGTCAGGATGTTGCGGTCGTCATCAACAAGAGCAATAGTGTTCGCCACTTTTTACCCCCAATGAACTTGTGGCGGGTCCGTCGGACCAGCACGGATGCTGTCTTTGTTAAATATGGCCATTTTCCGGCTTCGACCAACCCGGAGATGACTGTCCTATTGTACGACGCTCGATTTCGCGAATATACCCGCCTTAGCGCGTCTGCTCGTCCGGCGCCGCACCGGTGCCGCTGCGGATCTGCGGCGTGAGTGATCGAGAATCGAGCCGCGATGCCGCGGCACTCGGGCGACGGCTGATGCGTCGTTGCGAGCGCGGCGCACTGGCGACCAGCCTTCGCGGCGCGCCCTACGTGTCTTTGGTGCTGGTGGGACTCGATCTCGACGCAACCCCGCTGCTGCTGCTCTCCGATCTGGCGCAGCACAGCCGCAACATCGCCTTCGACCCGCGCGTTGCGCTCTTGTTCGACGGCACCGAGGGTCATACCGATCGGCTCGACGGCCCGCGATTGACCGTGCTCGGACAGGCCGGCATCGTCACCGACGGGCGCCTTGTCGCGCGGTTCGCCGCACGCCATCCGTCAAGTGCACATTACGCCAGCTTTGCCGATTTCCGTCTTTACCGGATGACCGTGGAGCGCGCTCATCTCGTCGCGGGGTTCGGCCGGATCCAATGGATCGATGGCGCCAACCTGCGCGTCTCGGCCGATGTCGCAGCACTTGCCGAGGCCGAGCCCGCGATCCTCTCGCACATGAACTCAGATCATGACACCGCGATCAATCTTTATGCGCAGCGATTGCTCGGTCGCGCGCAAACCGGCTGGCGGATGACCGGCATCGATCCGGAAGGTGTGGATCTGCGTTGCGGTAGCGAGACCGCGCGCCTCGATTTTGCGGCGCCGGTCGTAACCGCCGAAGAGGCCCGCGCAGCGCTCGTTCGGCTGACCGAAGAGGCCCGTTCCTAGCGCAGTCGTTGCGTGCACTTTGACAGGATCGCACGTATGTGGTAGCGCGGGCATCCGGCTGGGCCGCTGGGGCGGCTTCTGGCACGCCAAAAACGGAGGAAACGTCAAATGAAGGGCGATCCGACCGAGATGAGGAGCCGTTTCGGGCTCGACCGCCAGGGCATGCGGCACCTCGAGGCAGAGCATTGGAATTTGTCGGTCCCGGTGCTCTATGAGCACGCGGTGCGCCGCTGCGAGGGCGAGGTTGTCGCCGGCGGCAGTTTTTCGGTCAATACCGGGGCTTTTACCGGCAGGACGCCGCGCGACAAATATATCGTCGAGGAACCCGGCACCAAAGAAACGGTATGGTGGGGAGCGATCAACCAGCCGGTCCCGCCCGAGCGTTTTGACAGTCTGCACCAGCGCATGCTGGCCTATTTCCAGCGCCGTGAGCTCTACGTGCAGGACCTCTACGCCGGGGCCGACCCGGCCTATCGCCTGCCAGTGCGCGTCGTCACAGACAGCGCTTGGCACAGCCTGTTCTCCCGCAACATGTTCATTCGGCCGCCGGTTGAGGAGCTGGCCGGGTTCGAGCCCGCCTTTACCATTTTGCACGCCCCTGCTTTTCGCGCGCTGGCCGAAACCGACGGGATCAATTCCGACGTCTTCATCTTTGTCAATTTCGCGCGCGGGCTGGTGTTGATCGGCGGCACGGCCTATGCTGGCGAAATCAAGAAATCGGTCTTCGGCTATCTCAATTTCGTACTCCCGGCGCGCGGTGTGCTGCCGATGCATGCCTCTGCCAATGTCGGACCAAAAGGCGACGCCGCGATCTTTTTCGGGCTGTCGGGGACCGGCAAGACGACGTTGTCGGCGGACAACGCGCGCACGTTGATCGGCGATGACGAGCACGGCTGGAGCGACAATGGCATCTTCAATTTCGAGGGCGGCTGCTACGCCAAGGTGATCCATCTGTCACCAACCGCCGAGCCCGAGATCTACGCGACGATCGGCCGGTTTGGCACAGTGCTCGAAAACGTCGTGGTCGATCCGGCCACGCGTCTGCCCGATGTCGACGACGACAGCCTGACCGAAAACACCCGCGCCTGCTATCCGATCGACTTCATCCCGAATGCCGACCCGAAGGGGCTCGGGCCGCATCCGGCCAATGTCTTGATGCTAACCGCGGACGCGTTCGGCGTCATGCCGCCGATCGCCAAATTGACCGCCGAGCAGGCGATGTACCACTTCTTGTCGGGCTATACGGCGCGCGTCGCCGGAACCGAAAAGGGCCTTGGCAACGCCCCAGAAGCGACGTTTTCGACCTGCTTTGGGGCACCGTTCATGCCGCGCCATCCAGCGGTCTACGCCGAATTGCTCGGAGAGCGGATCAAGCGTCACCGCTCGCAGTGCTGGCTCGTCAACACCGGGTGGTCGGGCGGCACTTACGGCGTCGGCAGACGCATGCCGATCGCCTATACACGCGCGCTGCTACGCGCGGCGCTCGACGGGCGCCTGACGCAAGTGCCGGTGCGACGCGAGGCGAATTTCGGCCTGATGGTGCCGGAAAGCTGTCCCGACGTTCCGAGCGAGGTGCTCGACCCCCGCAGCACCTGGTCCGACAAGCGCGCCTATGACGATACCGCACGGGAGCTGACGCATCGCTTTGCCGAGAATTTCGGTGAATTCGAGCCGTTTGTCAGCGATGAGGTAAAGGAGGCCGCGGTCCATCCCGCGCCGTGATGCGGACAGTCGTGTCGCGGAGGCGGCGTGTAGGCCGCCCGACCCGGCGCCGCCCTTTGGACCGCTCACCCGGGGGAGGGAACGCAGAGGCGGCTTGGTTCTCAAGTCGCGGATCGTGGTCAGCGACATAGCGTTCCGGGTAAGAGAGGGCCAGGCGACGCCTTGGGTCGTGTCGGGACAGCGCAAAACGTAAGCATCAGGAAACGGCTTGGTGTCGGCCGCGGGTCGGCCGAGGGCGGCGCGGTCGAGCGGCACATGCTCGGCTTTCAGGCCGCTTTACGCTCGGCGCGGCATTAAGCTCGAATTGGGCGAGGGCTGGTGCTCGGCTACCAGTCCCACATCTCCTCCAGCAGCGAGCAGCCGATCCGCGAGGCCGGGCCGCATTGCGAAGAGAACATGAAGATGTTCGGCGAATTGCGCCTTGTGCGGGCGCTGACCGGCGAGAGATTGCGGTAATGCGCGACCCGCGGCTGGTCGGCAGCGTGCGTTTGCCGACGATCAAGGATGCGGTGAAGGCCGGTGGCTTCCTCGCCGGCCGGCTCGAGGACATCATCGAAGCGCCAAAGGGCGGTCGAGATCCCGGCCTCGACCGCGTCTTTTGCGCGACCCCGTTCGACGTCCAGCGCGAAGACCTCGACCGGTTTGCCAAAAGCGGGTATCCCGGCCTTTCGCGACCCCACGACCACCGCCGGAGCGCAGTAGGCGCGCGGGAACCGCCGGGCGCCCCGTTCGCTGGCACGTCCGCGTCAACGGCGGGTCGTAGCGCTAACCACGTCGCCCACCGCGGGTTCCTTCCCTGGAGGCTTTCGGACGCCGGCCCCAGAGCGCGCTGATACATTGCGGTGGCCGGCATTCGCGGTAGGGACGGCTGTTGCCAACCGCCCCCCGCACAGATCCGTACGTGCCCAATTCGGGCATACGGCTCCTACCTTGAGTGTTTGACGGCAAAGCGCTGCTGCGGCCACGGAAGAAGGATGGTCGGTTGAGGGAGCCAGCCATCAGCGATCTGCTTGATCCGCTGCCAAGTGATCCCACCGTGCTGACTGCGTCGCGACAGCGAGCAGCGCCAGAGGTCAACCACGTGATGGCGGAACGCTCCGATCGATGCCGAGTTGGTTGGCACGGCGTGATAAGCGAAATAGCCTCTGACAACCTGCGCCAGCCAGCGCCCCTGCTCGGGGATCGGCTGATGCATCCGCTGTCGCATCCCCTCCTTGATCTCCTTGAGCTTGTCCCGCATGCGGTCTCGCCGGGATTTCCTCTTGAGAAGGAACTTGCCGTGACGAGAACGTCCGCAGATGTGGGTGAAACCCAGGAAATTGAAGGTGTCCGGTTTGCCGAGCCCGCGCTGGCCGCGCCGGTCCGCCGCGTGGCGTCCGAACTCGATCAGGCGGGTCTTCTCCGGATGTAGCGACAGCGCAAACTCCTCAAACCGCTGGCGCATCGCGTCCCAGAAGCGCCGGGCATCGACCTCGTGCGCAAAGCCAACGACGATATCGTCGGCATACCGCACGATCATCATTCCACCCGTGGCCTCGTGCCGTCTCCAGCGCTCGGCCCACAGATCGAACCCGTAGTGCAGGTAGACATTGGCGAGCAGTGGCGAAATCACCGACCCCTGCCCCGTCCCCTTTTCACTGACTGTGACGACCCCGTCCTCCAGCACGCCCGCCTTCAGCCATTTCTGGATCAGGCGGATGATGCGTGGATCGGCGATCCGATGCTCGACAAAACGGATCAGCCAACTTTGGCTGACTTCGTCGAAAAAGGATCGAACATCCGCGTCAACAATGAAATTCACCTTCTTATCGGTGATCCCGACCGCCAGAGCGTCCAGCGCATCGTGCTGGCCACGCTTCGGCCGGAAGCCATAGCTGAACCCGAGGAACTCTTCCTCGTAAACGCAGTTCAGCACCGCAACAGTCGCTCTCTGGACGATCTTGTCCTCAAGCGCCGACCGCCAAGGGCCTTTGCCGCCCGTCCGCTTTCGGTATGTACGTCCGGCGCGACGGCGATGCCCGGTATGCTCCCCGATGGACCCGTGCATGCAGATCAGTAAGGTTGTGCTCAAGGTCTGCGGCATAGGTCTGCCACGTCAGACCGTCCGTCCCTGGGGCGGCGTCGCGCTTGAGCGCGAGGAACGCCTCTCGGAGAAGATCGATGCTGAGGTGGTGGTAGAGCGCGGTGAACTTCTCCTTCCTCCTTTGCTGAGCTGCTTTCCGTACGCGAGCGAGCGCCTGGGTCACACGAGCCCGGCCCAGTGTCCGGTGTGTGCTTTGCTCGCCTGCGTTCCGCTTGGTCTGCGCCCTTGGCTCCACCGGCTCCGCCGCCGGTTGCCCGGCATTGTTCGTCGGCTTCACGGCTACTACGGCGGAGTCAGACTTCCCACGGTCGTGCATCATCGGCTTCGGCTCCTCGCCTTCCCGATGCGAACCGCAACAGCACGCTCATCAGCGCTGGCGGTCGGCCGTGGGACCTCCCGGTTCCCGTACAAGAAGCTTCTGCACATGCCAGGGTCTGTGACCACGCCGGATCGTCCGGGCGCTCGCAAACGGCGCGCCCGTGCGTGTGGCCTTCCACATTCGGAACTGTGTCGGCACCCGGGATGATAGGTCTTTCGCGGCTCAATGGCTGGCCTGTGCACTCCCCTGCCGACGCTTCACCCCCGCCCTTGCGGACGACGGCGCACGGCTCAGGGCCGATGTGGGTCGCTACTCCTTCACCGTAAGGGACTTGCACCCTCTACTCCTTGCCGGTCTCCCGGCGCACTCCGAAAACCTACAAAGTTGCCCGAAATGGGGTTAAAACAGTTCCTGCTCTCTCTCACCCGAAAGAGCTAGGCCATGCCGAACGTTTACGCGCTCGGACCTTTTCACCTGGATGCGGAGAACGATCTACTGTTCCGCGGCAGCGAGCCCGTAGCGCTCGGGCGGCGGGCGATCGTTTTGTTGCGGGCCTTGG
>JASHXX010000180.1 GCA_030043335.1 Xanthobacteraceae bacterium | reverse complement strand
AGGAGCTTGTCGGCATAGGCTGACAAACGAAAGAAATAACTCTCCTCATCGACCCATTCGACCGGCGTGCCCTGCGGCCCGAGGCGCTGGCCCTTGTCGTTAACGTGGGTCTCGCTCTCGTCGTAATAGGCCTCGTCGCGTACCGAGTACCAGCCGGAATATTTATCGAGATAGATGTCGCCGTTCGCCTGCATCCGCTCCCAGATCGCCTGCGAGGAGCGATAGTGGCGCGCTTCCGTGGTGCGGATGTAGTCGTCGTTCGAGCAATTGAACCGCGTCACCATCGCCTGAAAGAGCGGCACGTTGCGGGCGACGAGCTCGCGCGGCGTGAGATTTTCCTTGGCCGCCGTCTGCAGCATCTTGATGCCGTGCTCGTCGGTGCCGGTCAGGAACAGGACGTCGCGGCCGTCGAGCCGCATGAAGCGGGCGATGGCGTCGGTGGCGATCGTCTCATAGGCGTGGCCGATATGCGGCGGGCCGTTCGGATAGGCGATCGCGGTGGTGACGTAATAGGATTTGCCGGACATCAGGCGTAGGTATCAACCGCGCGTCGCCTCGGCAAGCAAGCCGAACACGCTGAAGACCAGCGGCTTTCGCTCCAAATTGTACTCGGCGGCGTCGCGCGCGGCCTGATTGATCCGTTCCCACGCCTCGGCGAGGCGCGCAAGCCGCGCGATTCCGTCCTCGTTGCGGTCGAGCCGCCGTGACAGCCAGGCATTGACGGTATCGACGAAGGCCGCGAGCGGCTGCGGGTCGGTGCCGGCGATGGCGTCGCCAAGGGCATGGAGCGCCTTAGGGTCAAGCGCCGGCAGCGCCTCGAGCGCCTCGAGCGCCTGCTGGCGCAGCGCCAAGGCATCCTCGTCAAGGAGCGCCAGCGCGCGTTCGACGCTGCCGTCGGCTGCAGCCGCGGCCGCCGTGACCTGCGGATCGTTTTGCGGGTATTGCAACGCGGCGGCGAGCGCCGCTGCGACCTCGGCCTGGGCCAGTGGCCGCAGCGTGACGATGCGGCAGCGCGAGCGCAATGTCGGCAGCACGCGCGCGAGGCTGTGACTGATCAGCAGCAACAGCGAGCGCTGCGGCGGCTCTTCCAGCACCTTGAGCAGCGCATTGGCGCTAAAGCGATTGAGCTCGTCGACCGCATCGACAATGGCGATCCGCCAGCCGCCCTCCCCTGCGGTCGAGCCGAAGAACGACACCGTGCGGCGGACGTCCTCGACCGCGATCTGCTGGCGCAGGACGCCCTTCTCGTTGGCGGTGCGCTCGAGAACGAGGAGATCGCCATGCGCCTGCGCGGCGATGCGGCGCGCCACCGGATGCGCCGGATCGACGGCGAGCGAAGTCGCGGCCTCAACTTCCGGCGCCGCGGGGTCAGGATGCGCCAGCACGAAGCGAGCGAGACGATAAGCCAGCGTCGCCTTGCCGATCCCTTTCGCGCCGACGAGCAGGAAACCGTGCGGCACGCGGCCGCTGCGATAGGCGGCAAGGAGCGCTGCCTCGGCGAGCGCGTGGCCTGCCAAGACCGCGGTCACGCGCGGGTGCGGCGCTTCCGCCGTCTCGCCTTCCGCCGCGCTCATCAGGCGGGTGTCTTTTCAAAGACGAACGGCGCCGTGGCCGGATGGAGCCGCGAATTCACCGCCGCCCAGATCCGTTTGGCGACCTCGCCCTTGGTGCGGCTTGCGTCCACGATCACGCAGCGTTCGGGTTCGGATGCGGCGAGCGCCAGATAGGCTTGCCGCAGATTCTCGTGAAACTCGATGCCCTCGGCTTCGAAGCGGTCGGGACTGCCGCCGTCGCGCCGTCGCGCCGCCCGCTCCTGCCCCAACGCGGCCGGCACATCGAGCACGAAGGTCAGGTTGGGGCTGAGCGCGCCGACCGAGATCCGTTCGAGCGCCTTCATGAGGCGCCGGTCTAGCTTTCCCAGCGCGCCCTGATAGACGCGTGTCGAATCGGCGAAGCGATCGCAGACCACCCATTTGCCCGCGGCGAGCGCCGGCAGGATGCTGCATTGGATATGGTCATCCCGCGCGGCCGCAAACAGGATCGCCTCGGCTTCCGGGCCGAACGGCTTCGCGCCGCCCGAGAGGAGGACATGGCGGATCACCTCCGCGCCGGGCGAGCCGCCCGGCTCGCGCGTAAGCAGCACGCCGACACCGAGCGCCTCCAGGCGATGAGCCAGCAGCGCCGCATGGGTCGACTTTCCGGTCCCCTCGCCGCCCTCGAAGGTGATGAACTTGCCTCGCATGCGTCGCGTCTCGATCGAAGCGGGCCTAAATGCCTAACCCATCCAAATGCTTACGGCCCTATCTTCGCGCTCAGACTCAGTCGGGAAAACGCCGCGACAGGGAGCTAGCCACTATATAGGTGCACAATTCGGCGCGGTCGTGGTCGGCACCGCGCCTCCATCATAGCCGATCGACGCCGGCGCGAAACAGACCGATCATCAGTTCGGTCGCGGCATCGATCGCCCGCCGCGCCATCGTGCCGGTGCCGACATCGTCGGCGGCCTGCAGCGGTACTTCCAGCGCCAGATTGTCGCCGCGCCACACTTTGAGCTTGCCGATCGGCTGGCCGCGATGGATCGGCGCCGGCACCGGGCCGGTGTAGACGATGCGCGCAATCAGCCGCTCGTTGGTGTTTCGCTGCATCATCAGCCGGATGGTGCCGGGCCCGACAAGCGGCACGTACCTGGCGCTGCCGCCGAACACCCTCGCCTCGCCGACGGTCTGGCCCTCCGCGAACAGCAGCCGCGCTTCAAAGGCATGGAAGCCCCAGTCGAGCAGCTTGCGCGCCTCCTCGGCGCGTTCTTTTTCCGATCTGGCCCCGGTCACCACGACAATGAGGCGCAGCCCCTCCTGCACCGCCGATCCGACCAGGTTGGCGCCGGCCTCGGCGGTCTCGCCGGTCTTGAGCCCGTCGGCGCCGATCCCCATCGCCAGAAGCGGATTGCGGTTGAGCTGGTGGATATTGTTCCAGGTAAATTCGCGCTCGGCGAAATACGGATAAAAATCCGGATAGGTATGCATGATGTGGCGCGCCAACTCGGCGAGCTCGTGCACGGTGACGCGCAGACCAAGGTCGGAATAACCGGTCGAATTGGTGAAGGTCGATTTCTCGAGCCCGATCTCGCGCGCGCGTTTGGTCAGCAGATCGGCAAAGGCGGTCTCGTTGCCGCCGATGCTCTCGGCGAGCGCGATGCAGGCGTCGTTTGCGGAATCGACTATCACCCCGTGCAACAGGTCGTCGACCTTCACCCGGCTGTGGATCGCCGCGTACATGGTCGAGCCGTGTGACGGCGCCCCGCCCTTGCGCCACGCGTTCTCGCTGATGATGACTTGGTCATCGAGCTTGATGCGCCCCTGTTTGATCTCGTTGAACACGTATTCGAGCGTCATAAGCTTGGCGAGACTTGCCGGTGCGACCAGCTGATCGGCGTTCTTGTCGAACAGGATGCTGTCGCTCTCGGGATCGACGAGGATCGCATTGGGGACGCTGGTCTGGAACGCCTCGTCTTTTCTTGTCGCCATACCGGTCGCGGCACGGGCGGCGGCAACCGCCATTGCCGTCGCCAGCATGACGCCGATCAGCGCCCAACGCGCCCTCCCCGAGGGAATGATATGACCGTTGCCGCGCGGCAAAACCGCCTCCACTCCGACGCTCACGGACCTCCCCCAAGTCTCAGGTAAGTTTCCTGCTCACCACAGGGCCCGTGCAAGGCCGCTTTTCGCACGCGCAAAAATGACGCCGTCCGACCGCTGAGATCAATAGAGCCCGCGCCCGTTGAGAAATTGAACGGTGCCGTCGGCGCCCGGGCCAACATAGGACATCGCCCGCGCTCTATTCGGCTCGGGCAAGGCGTCGCTCGATGCAACGCTGGCAAAATGCGGATTGCGCGCCGCAGCCGACACCAGCGCCTGCGGCGCCGAATGGCCGCGCTGTGCGGTTTTGATGCTGCCCGGATACGGCGCCGGTTCGTCGACGCGTAAGGTTGCCTCCAGCACGCGGTCGTCGGAGCCCTCGATCGGCGCGCGCCCGAGATATTCGACCCTTACCCAGGCGGTGCCGCGGCCGTAAAATTCCAGAAGCTGCGACGCCTTCTTCGAAAGATCGATGATGCGGTCGCTGCGATACGGCCCGCGATCATTGACGCGCACCACCAGCGAGCGGCCGTTGGAAAGGTTGGTGACCCGCGCGTAGCTCGGCAGCGGCAGCGTCGGGTGCGCCGCGGAGATGCCGGCGAGGTCGAAGATTTCGCCGTTGGCGGTCAGGCGGCCGTGAAAGGTCTCGCCGTACCAGGAGGCAAGCCCCTCGGCCCGATAATGCGGCTCCGCTTCCGGCACATAGATGCGGCCGGCGACCATGTAGGGCGCGCCGACCCGAT
>JASHXX010000179.1 GCA_030043335.1 Xanthobacteraceae bacterium | reverse complement strand
AAGCTCGATGCCGTCCATCTCCGGCATGACGATATCGGTGAGCAGAAGCTCGAACGGCTCCTCGCGCAGGCGCTGATAGGCGGCCAGGCCGTTGTCGTAGGACATGACCTCGTAGCCGGCATTCTGCAGCGCCTTGACCAGGAATCGGCGCATGTCAATGTCGTCTTCGGCAAGCAGGATTTTGGGCATGGCCACTCTACCCCGGCTTACGCCGGCCCCCTTCATTCCATAAGCCCGATGGCCGGTAAACATCGGGTGAAGGTTGCCCTTGGCAAGCCGTGCCGCGCTATGGACAATGGCCGTCGGCGCACGCTACGCAGCAACGCCGGACGTTCAAGAGTCGCAAGGCCCGCCAGCGGTCATGTTGGAAATCCAGGACGAGTTCGATCCCCCGTTCGAGGCCGTCGAGCCGCCGCAATGCCGCGCTCCGCTGTTGTTCAATTCACCGCACAGCGGCCGGGTCTACCCGCACGAATTCCTGCTCGCCTCGCGGCTCGATCTGGCGACCCTGCGCCGTTCCGAGGACTCCTTTGTCGACGAACTGATCGCCGGCGTGGTCGGCTGCGGCTACCCGCTGGTGCAGGCGCACTTCCCGCGCTGCTTTGTCGACGTCAACCGCGAGCCCTATGAGCTCGACCCGCGGATGTTCGACGGCAGGCTCCCCTCCTTCGCCAATACCCGCTCGATGCGCGTCGCGGGCGAGCTCGGCACGGTCGCGCGGGTGGTCGGCGACGCCCAGGAAATCTACGATCAGCGCATCTCGGTCGCCGAGGCGCTGCGGCGGATCGAGGGCCTGTACAAGCCCTACCATCGGGCGCTGCGCCGGGTGTTCATGCGCCTGCACCGCGATTTCGGCGCCGCGACGCTGATCGACTGTCATTCGATGCCGTCGGCGACCGGGGCCAAGGATGAGCGCCCGCGCGCGGATCTCGTGCTCGGCGACCGCTACGGCACGAGCTGCGTCCCGGTCATCACCGAGACGATCGAAGCGACGATGCGCGGCTTCGGTTATGTCGTGAGCCGCAACAAGCCCTATGCCGGCGGTTTCATCACCGAGCACTACGGCAACCCGACGGCCGGCCTGCACGCAATCCAGCTGGAGATCAATCGCGCGCTCTACATGGACGAACGGCGCTACGAGCGGGCGGCATCGTTTGTGCGGCTCGCGGGCGAATTCGCGATTTTGGCGGATCGCCTCGCCGCAATTCCGCTCGAAGAATTGCGTCCCTACCGCGCCGCGGCCGAATAGGCGCGTAGAGCCCGCAGCACTTGCGGGATGAAAAAGGGCCGCTAGCGGTTGCAAGCGGCCCAAGTCTAGGGAGGAAACGCCCAAGGAGGGCGACGGTAGCGCGAATCAATCGCGGCTACCGCACTGCAACAACATACACCGCGACGCACAAAAAGCAAGTCCTGTTGACCTTTTGGCCGATCATTTTCCCCTGATATTACCTGCAAATTGTGCAGGGCTGATCTTCCAGGCGGCATAGGGAAAATTGCCGCGCAGCGCCAGAAAAGCACCGTCTAACCAATGTGTTAATGCCCAATTCGCGGGCGGCCGAGCGTTCCTGCGCAAAATCGAGGCAGCCGCGGCGCCAAGCGCGATGCAAATTTAGTGTGCGAGCGTGTCGAGGCGGCCACACACGAATTGCCCTGTTGGGCAGTCTCCTCTAGTCAAAAACCGCGTGAGCCGAGACTGACGCCAGCACATGACTGCGATCGATTTTGCCGCCTTCGTGGACGAACTGGCTGCCGTTTCCGGCGAGACGATCCTGCCGTTCTTTCGCACCGCGCTTGGCATCGAGAACAAGAGCCGCTCCGGCGGCTTCGATCCGGTGACCGCCGCTGACCGCGCCGCCGAAGCCGCGATGCGCGCGCTGATCAAGCGGACCTTCCCCGAGCACGGCATCCTGGGCGAGGAATTCGAGCCGGAGCATGCCGAGGCGGAATATGTCTGGGTGCTCGATCCGATCGACGGCACCAAATCCTTCATCTGCGGCATGCCGGCGTGGGGAACGCTGATCGCGCTGACGCGGCGTGGCGAGCCGATCTACGGGCTGATGCATCAGCCGTTCACGCGCGAGCATTTTGCCGGCGACGGCAGCGCGGCGCGCTATCGCGGCCCGGCGGGCGACCGCGAGCTGCGAACGCGGGCCTGCGCCGATCTTGGCGACGCGGTGCTATTGACCACGAGCCCATTGTTGATGCGCGAAGCCGACCGGATTTGTTTCGACCGGGTCGAGAAGGCGGTGCGGCTGTCGCGCTACGGCGGCGACTGCTACGCTTATTGCATGCTTGCCGCCGGGCATGTCGATCTCGTCATCGAGACCGAGCTTAAGCCGTACGACGTGCTGCCGTTGATCCCGATCATCGAGGGCGCCGGCGGCCTCGTCACCACCTGGGAGAATGGCCGGCCGCACGCCGGCGGGCGCATTATCGCCGCCGGCGATGTCCGCGCGCACGCGCGGGCGATGGAATTGCTGCGCGGCTGATCGCGGCGTGGATTCATGGACAAGCGGCAAGTCCGGTATCGGGGAAGAAAAGCGGACATCGGCCGAATGTTACGGACCGCGCGAACTGGCGATGAGCGTGGTGCAGCGAAGGGGGAACCCTCTGACCAGTGACGGCTACACGGGAATAGGCCTATCGCCGCCGATGGTCACGCGATGACGGCGGCGGACATCGTTCGCGGCGTAAGCGTGGACGCGATGATTGAGGCAGCGATTGTCCCAGATCATCAGATCTCGCTCGCGCCATTGGTGCCGGTAACAAAAACGCGAATCGTCCATGAGCGCGAACAGCTCGTTGAGGATCGCTTCGGAAGTATCCGGCGTCGCGCCGTCGATGGCCAAGGTGAAGCGCGGCGAAATATAGAACGCGGGGCGCCCGGTGTCAGGGTGCGTCCGCACGACAGGCTGATGGATTTGCGGGATCATGGCGGCGATGTGCACGCCTTGTTCACGAGCCGCATCGTCCAGTACGCCGGCGAAGCGTGGGTTGAGCGATTTGCTCCAATGATGCGTGGCGGTCAGACCCGACAGCAGCCTTTTGTCAGCGGCCGGCAGCGCGTCGTAAATCAGGCGCAAGTCGCAAAATTCCGTCTCCCCGCCGCCGCAGGCTGGATTTTGCACGACATGCACAGCGATCGTCGCATATGGTTCAGACTTGTGCGAGGCATCGGAATGCCAGCACTCCGCGTTGTCGATGACGGCAATTGCCGTAAGCTCGGGCAGAACCTCGGTCGTCATGATGAGGACGCCGTTATCCTCGGGATGCGGGTAAAGCATCTGGTCGGGGGTCGTGCGTAGACGCGTCTCCCGGAGAGAGGCTAGCGGAGGCCGAGCATTTCGCGCGGCGGAATTCTCGTACATTTCGAGCGGTCCAAACATCCGACCGAAAGCCGCAAGCTCAGGCGCAGACAGGACCTGATCGCGGAAGATCAGCACCGGATAGTTCAGATATGCTTCCTTCAACGCGCGCAATGTGCCCATGTCCATCGGCCGCGCGCAATCAAAGCCCTTGATCTCCGCTGCTGTGGGGCTGAGAGGATTTACCTCAAAACCCGTCAGAGCAAACGGGAGCGGATTACCCCGCCCATGCTTCGCGGATGGCCGGGGAGAGCTGCTCGAAACCGCCATCGCGCGTCAGCCTTGATAGTTCACCACCAAAGCCGCGATCGTGCTGTTGGTTTGGCCGTTGGAGTTGTAGCCAGTCGTGGTGGCGAGTGATTGCTGCAATAGCTGCAAAAACTCGTCGAGTACGTTGTCTCCTGACGAGGCCGTCGATGAGGATGAGCTGCCGGTGTTCGACGTGGGGTCCGTCGACGACGAGCCGCTGGAAGAGGTGTTGCTGCTCGTCGCGCTGGAGCTGCTGTTTGTGCTGGACAACAGAAGCTCCACGATCACGGAGCCGGTCGAGCCGGTGGAACTACCAGACGCGCTGGCTGAGCCGCCAGTGCCGCCAGGACCACCAGGATCCCCGCCGGGCGGAGGACCACCAAAGCCGCCACCAGAACCACCGGCACCGCCGGGGCCATGGCTGAACGCATTGGCGAAAATATTCTGCAGTTCACTGGCCTGATTGCTGGTCAGCGCGCCGCTTTGCACCT
>JASHXX010000178.1 GCA_030043335.1 Xanthobacteraceae bacterium | reverse complement strand
TCGCTGCTCGCAGCTCGCCAGCAAGCCGCTCGGCAGCAAGGAGCCGGTTCATCCCAACGATCACGTCAACATGAGTCAGTCGTCGAACGACACCTTTCCGGCGGCGATGTGCATCGCGGCGGCGCTCGGCGTGACGCGGCGCCTCGTCCCCGCAATCGCGGCCCTGCGCGACGCGATCGATGCCAAGGCGCGAGCCTGGAACGACATCATCAAGATCGGCCGCACGCACATGCAGGACGCGACCCCGCTGACGCTCGGCCAGGAATGGTCCGGCTATGCCGGCATGCTGGCCGACGATCTCGGCCGGCTCGAGGGCGCCCTGCCCGGCGTGTACCAGCTGGCGCTCGGCGGCACCGCGGTCGGCACCGGCATCAACGCCTGGCCGGGCTTTGCCGAAGCCGCGGCGGCCGGAATCGCCAAGCTCACCGGTCTTCCTTTCGTCAGCGCGCCCAACAAATTCACCGTGCAGGGCGCGCACGACGCGCTGGTGCAGCTTTCCGGCACGCTGCGCACGCTGGCGGTGTCGCTCTACAAGATCGCCAACGACATCCGCCTGATGTCGTGCGGGCCGCGCGCCGGATTCGCGGAATTGTCGATTCCCGAGAATGAGCCGGGCTCCTCGATCATGCCCGGCAAGGTCAACCCCACCCAGTGCGAAGCGCTGACCATGATCGCCGTGCAGGTGATGGCCAACGACGTCGCCGTCGGCTTCGGCGGCGCCGGCGGTTATCTGGAGATGAATGTCTACAAGCCGCTGATGATCTTCAACATCATCGAGTCGATCGTGCTCATGAGCGACGGCTGCGTGAACTTCCGCAAGTATCTGGTCGAGGGCGCCAAGCCCAATCTGAGAAAGATCAAGGAAGACGTCGAGCGGTCGCTGATGCTGGTGACGGCGCTGGTGCCGGTCATCGGCTACGACAGGGCGGCAAAGATCGCGCACCACGCCATGCACAACGATCTCACGCTGCGCGAGGCCGCGCTGCAGCTGGGCTTTGTCAGCGCCGCCGATTTCGACCGGATCGTCGATCCGAAGAAGCTGGTGCAGCCCTCCTGAGGCGCCGTCCGCCGCGGAGCGTTGGCGCGTTCCGTCATTTGAAAGGACACCACCATGGTAAAGCGCCCGCACCACAGCAACGGCGACCCGCAGCCGATCCGCGGCGAGCTTGGCGCGTCAATCCTCGGACCGCGCAACCCACCGCTCGAGCGCGAGAATCCGGATCTGCTGGCCTCCCCGGCGACGGATTCCGGGACCATCCCCAACCTCGAATTCTCATTCGCCGCCGCGCGCAATCGCCTCCTCACCGGCGGCTGGGCCCGCGAGGTCACCGTGCGGGAACTGCCGGTCGCGACCGAGCTTGCCGGAGTCAACATGCGCCTGAAGCCCGGCGGCATCCGCGAGCTGCATTGGCACAAGGAGGCGGAATGGGCCTACATGCTGGCCGGCCACGCTCGCATCACCGCCGTCGACGAACAGGGCCGCACCTTCATCGACGATGTCGGCCCGGGCGATCTGTGGAATTTCCCGGCGGCGACCCCGCATTCGATCCAGGGCTTGCAGGACGGCTGCGAGTTCCTCCTGGTGTTCGACAATGCCAGCTTCTCGGAGAACGAGACCTTTCTGATCACCGACTTGTTCGCACACACCCCGCGCGACGTCTTGGCCAAGAATTTTGGCGTCGCCGAATCGGCCTTCGCCGACATTCCGATCGACGTCGAGCACGAACGCTATATTTTCTCCGGAAGGGTCCCCGGCGCGCTGGCCGGCGATACCGTCCGCTCCGCCGCCGACATCGTGCCGCACACCTTCAGCCACCGCATGATGGCGCAGGAGCCGATCCTCGCCGACGGCGGGTGGGTGCGGATTACCGACTCGACGAATTTCCCGGCCGCAACCACGATCGCGGCGGTCCTGGTCAACGCTGGGCCGGGCGCGATGCGCGAGATTCACTGGCACCTGACCGATGAGTGGCAGTACTACATTTCCGGACACGCCCGCATGGCCGTATTCGCCTCGGGCGGCAAGGCGCGGACCTTCAACTACCAGGCCGGCGACGTCGGCTACATCCCGCATGCGATGGCGCATTACGTCGAGAATCTCGGCGATGAGCCGCTGCTCTACCTGGAAATGTTTCGCAGCACACGTTTCATGGACGTGTCGCTCAACCAATGGATGGCGCTGACGCCGCCGAAACTGGTCGAGGCTCACCTCAACATCGACGCGCGCACGATGGCGGCGCCGCGCAAAGACGAGCCGATCATCGTGAAGTAGCGTCTGCCGCGCTGCGCGCTCAGGCCCGCGCGCGATAGGACCGGCTCGGTATCTGGAAGCCGCAGCTCGAGCCATCGGTCACCTCGACCTCGTCCTCCCAAGGCAGCCGATATGTGCCGGCCACCAGATCGCGCATATAGGTGTAGGGGCAATCCTGGGCGCCGCCTTTGACCGCGACAAACCCGCGGTGGCCGAACTGGTAGATGTTGTTCTCGACGCCCCAGAGCCGTCGCGCCTCGTCGGCGAGCTTCGGCCGCACCTCGGCGGTGATGATCTCGTCGGGGGCGCCGTTGCCGGTGACGAGCGGCATGCCGTCGAAATTGACGATCATGCCCTCGCCCATCGAATTGAACACGCCGTCGCTGCCGGCCATGCAGACATTGGCGGTGTACATCAGGTTCGAAAACGCATTGCTCTGATTGCTGACGTGCCAGGCGTGGCGGATCGGCGCGGTGTAGCCGGCGGTGCGCAGCATGATGTTAGCGCCCTTGTAGGCGCACTCGCGCGCCATCTCCGGAAACATACCGTCATGGCAGATGATCAGCGCGACCTTGCTGCCGTTCGGCCCGTCGCAGACCGGAATGCCGAGATTGCCCGGCTCCCACGGCTCGACCGGCACCCAGGGATGCATCTTGCGGTAATAGAGCTTCAGCTCGCCGCGGTCGTCGATGATGATGCCGCTGTTGTAGGGATTGCCCTCGGGATTGTATTCCATGATCGAGAAGTAGCCCCAGATCCGGTTCTGCGCGCAGGCCGCTCTGAAGCTCGCGACTTCCGGTCCGTCGAGCCGCGACATCAGCTCGGGATTGGTGTCCATCGACAGGCCGTGCAGCGAATATTCGGGAAACACCACGAGGTCCATCGTGGTCATTCCCTTGCGCGCCTTCTCGACCATGGCGCAGATCTTTCCGGTCTGCGCGGCGAGATCGCTCTTGGTCGCGATCGTCGGCAGTTGCAGTTGGACGAGCCCGATGACCACGCCATCGGGAGCCTTGTTCAGTCCGCCGAGCCCGCTCATCGATCCCTCCCTGCGCCAAAGCTGTTGCGACAGCAAAGCGCATGCAAGAATCGTACTAGTTCCTCGACGGGCGGCATGACAGCATCGCCTGTCACACTATAATGACGGTCGGGCGGTGAGACGCACGGTGACACGCACGATGGCGCAGGATCACGATCACGGCGGCGATGAGGAGCATGGCTCGGAGCTCTCCGAGATGCAGCTGCGCGTGCGCGCGCTCGAGACCGTGCTTGCCGAGAAGGGCTATGTCGACCCGGCGGCGCTCGACGTCATGATCGAGGCCTTCGAGACCAAAATCGGCCCGCATATTGGCGCCCGCGTCGTCGCCAAGGCGTGGTCCGATCCGGCGTTCAAAGAGGCGCTGATAGCGGACGCGACGCAGGCGGTGCAGACGCTCGGTCTGATCAACCGCGTCGGCGATCATTTGATTGCGGTCGAGAATACGCCGACCCTCCACAACATGATCGTGTGCACGCTGTGCTCCTGCTATCCGTGGGAAGTGCTAGGCCTGCCGCCGGTCTGGTACAAATCGGCGCCCTATCGCTCGCGCGCGGTCAGCGACCCGCGTGGCGTGCTCGCCGATTTCGGCTTGACCCTGCCGGGAGAGACGCAAATCCGGGTCTGGGATTCGACCGCGGAGACGCGCTTCATCGTGCTGCCGATGCGTCCCGCCGGCACCGAAGGCTGGGGCGAGGACAAGCTCGCGGCGCTCGTCACACGCGACAGCATGATCGGCACTGGCCTGCCGAAGGATCCGAAAGCGGTCGGGTGATGGACGGCATTCACGACATGGGTGGCATGCACGGCTTCGGCAAAATCGAGCCGGAGGCGAACGAGCCAGTCTTCCACGCCGCTTGGGAGGCGCGCTGTCTTGCGCTCAACCGCGCCATGGGCGCGGCCGGGGCCTGGACCATCGACGAGGCGCGCTTCGGCATCGAGGAGCTGCCGCCCGAGGTCTATCTGTCGCACTCCTATTACGGGAAGTGGGCGCTGCGGCTCGAGCACATGGTGGTCGAGCGCGGCTTTGCCGGCGCCGACGAGATCGCCGCTGGTCATGCGCTGCGCCCCGGCAAAGCGCTTAGGCGCAGGTTCGACCTCGCCGCCGTTCCTCGCAGCCTGACGCGCGGCTCCTTCGGCCGGCCGGCGCCCGCGCCGGCGCGCTTCGAGGTCGGAGAGCGCGTGCGCACCAGAAACATCCATCCGTCGACCCACACGCGGCTGCCGCGATACGCCCGCGGCCGCGTCGGCGTCATCGAGGCCTTGCGCGGCTGTCATGTATTCCCCGATACCAGCGCGATCGGTGCCGGCGAAAACCCGCAATGGCTCTACACCGTGCAGTTCGAAGGCCGCGAATTGTGGGGCGAGAACGCCGATCCGACGCTCAAGGTCTCGATCGAGGCGTTCGAGCCTTATCTGGAGGGGGCGTAGCATGAGCGGCAATCTCGGGACCCAACCGGCGCCAATCTCGTCGCAGCATTTTGCGCGCGATGACGACTGGCCGGTGTTCCGCAAGCCATTGTTCCGCGAGCCATTGTTCCACGAACCTTGGGAGGCGCAGGTCTTCGCGCTGGCGCATTCGCTCAAAGAGCGCGGCGTGTTCTCGGCGAGCGAGTGGGCTGCGGCGCTCGGTGCGGAGATCAAGAAGGCGCAGGCCGCCGGCGATCCCGATACCGGCGCGACCTATTATCGCCACTGGCTTGCCGCCCTCGAAGGCCTGGTCGCCGCCAAGGGCCTTGCCGATGCGCAAAAGATCGCGCACACGCGCGAAGCCTGGCGGCGGGCCTGCGCGCGCACACCGCATGGCGCGCCGATAGTGCTGCAGCCGGGCGACTTCGGCGATTGAGCAAATCATAGCGGTGCGGACCGTCACCGCAATATTCCGC
>JASHXX010000177.1 GCA_030043335.1 Xanthobacteraceae bacterium | reverse complement strand
TTGAGCTGGCCCAGCACGCCCATGATATCCGAAAAGCAGACGTCCTTGTCGCCCAACAGCCGGACATTGGGGCTCAACGGCGCCGGGCTGGAATCCCTGATCCGCTTGACCATTTCTTCGAGGTTGGTGAGGTCGACCGGGGTGCCGTCCTGCTCCTGGGCGGGCGTCAGCGACAGCGCAAATTGGCTCGAGCACGCGCCGCCGGTCTTTTTGACGGTGACGCCGATCTGCAGCGCCATATCCTTGGCGCTGTCGCCGCTCTTGGCCTCGGGCAGATTGATCGGGATCAGATTGACCATCAGCGGCGCCGACACCATGAAGACGATCAGCAATACCAGCATGACATCGACGAACGGCGTCACGTTGATCTCGCTCATCACCGCGCGCCGCCGGCGTCTGTGCCTGCCGGCGGAGGCCGCGCCGACCACGCTCGCCGCCATGTCCGTCCCCTCAACTGCGCTCGTCGATCTGCCGCGACAGGATTGCCGTGAACTCGTCGGCGAAGCCTTCGAGGCGCTGGGCGTGCCGGTTCACCTCGGTGATGAATTTATTGTAGAAAATCGTCGCCGGAATGGCGGCAACAAGGCCGATCGCGGTGGCAAACAACGCCTCGGCGATGCCGGGCGCGACCACGGCGAGCGAGGTATTCTTCGACGCCGCGATCGACTGGAAGCTGGTCATGATGCCGCACACGGTGCCGAACAGGCCGATGAAGGGGCCGGCTGAACCGACGCTGGCCAGCACCAGGAGCCGGCGCTCCATGTGCTCGACCTCCCTCGCGATGGCGACATCCATCACCTTCTCGATGCGCATCTGCAGTCCGCTGAGCGTGCGGGCGTGGCCCTCGAAGCTGCGCTTCCATTCGCGCATGGCGGCGACGAACAGCGCGCCGGTCGCGTGGCTCGGCTTGGCGGCCAGCGATTTGTAGAGGTCCTCGAGCGACTGGCCCGACCAGAACGCCTGCTCGAAGCGGTCGGCCGCTTTGCGGGTGCGCGAGAACAATAGCGTCTTGTCGATGGCGATCGCCCACACCCAGACCGAACACGCGGTCAGCCCGAGGATCACCGCCTTGACCAGCCAGTGGGCTTCCCAGAACAGGTCGAACAGCGGCAGGTTCATCCGCGCGTCCTTTCGGCGCTCCGACCGGACTCAAATGACCGCGCAACGGCACGCCGGCGCCGGGACGATAGGCGAACAGTGCGGCCGCCGCGTCGGCGCGCCGACCAGACCCGAAATTTCGCGAGGACCCGAGCCGGACCCGCCGCCGGCAGGACCGAAATCATCGCGAAACTTGTCCAAACTAGGGCGTGCGCCGGTCGTCCCCGGCTAACGAAGCCTGCTTATCGTTAACGCGGCGTTAAAGGCCCGGCCGCGCCAACTGCCTGCCGAAGGCCGAAGCATGCCGCGAAAAAGCGCGGGCCGCCCAACCTTCGAGGAGTTGGACGGCCCCTAGAAGCCACCGAACTTGAGTGCGACAGATTAGCCCTGTGGCTGCGCCTGGGGAGCTTCGCCCTGAGCGCGATTGCGTCGGTCGGCCATGAACTGGTCGAATTCGGCGCGGTCTTTGGCAAAGCGCAGCCGCTCCAGAAACTCCTTGAATTCGCGTTGTTCTTCTTCGAGCCGCCGCAGCGTTTCGGTGCGGTAGTCATCGAAGGCGCGGTTGCCGCTCGAGGGCGGAGTGCCCCACCACGGTCCGGCGCCGCGTGCTTCCATCCTGGAGCGCATCCGGTCCATCTTCTCCTGCATGCGCTCCATCTTCGATTGCCAGCGGCCCATATGGTTCTGCCACTTGCCGTCGTCGTAGTGATGCCAGCATCCCATTCTTCCGCTCCCTATAAAGAAGGCGAGCACGGCGAGCCCGATCGGCCACCACGCCACGAACCCGAGGATCGCGAGCGCAATCCAGGCCGGCCTTCCGAGTTCATCGAGCTTGTCAACGAGGACCATGACGGGACCTCCCACGTGTGAATGTAAATAACATTTACATCGACCCTGTCCGCTGTCAAGGGCCTCTCGATTTCGTGACCGGGGCAGCGGCGCAGCGTCAGTTAGGATTCCGCGCGGAAGCGCTAGGCCCCCCGTTCGGCTTCGCCTCGGCGACGCCAAGACCGCGCAGATAGACCAGCACCTCGGCCTCCAGCAGTTCTTCCGGCGACATCGGCAATGCGCGCCGCGCCGCATCGCCGCGCCCGAACAGCGAGGCGATGCCGTGCGACATCGCCCAGATATGGAGCGCGACCATCAATGCCGGAGGCCGGTTCGGCGCCGGCGTCGTGGCGCAAAGTTTCTCGGCGGCTGCGCGCAGCACGGCAAAGGCGCGATCGCTCGCCTCGCGCAGTTCCGGGCTGATGGCAAGCGGGATTCCGGCCTCGAACATCGCCGAATAATAGGCCGGCTCGGCGCGGGCGAATCCGAGATAGGCCTTGCCTAGGCGGTCGAGCGCGGTGAAGACGTCCGGGAGGCCATCGTCCCAGGCTCGCGCCAGCGCCGCCTCGAATTGATTGAAACCGCGCAACGCGACGCTCGCCAACAGCTGGTCGCGATCGCGGAAGTGGCGATAGGGCGCCGCCGGACTGACTCCCGCCCAGCGCGCCGCCTCGGCAAAGGTAAAGCCGGCCGGCCCCTTCTGCGCGATCAGCTCGAGCGCGGCGCGAACGAGCGCCTCTTTCAGATTGCCGTGGTGATAGCCGCGCGGGCTTTCCCTGTCGTCTTTCGACCAGCTCATGTAAATAGCTTTTACATTAAGCGGCGGCGGCCGTCGATGGAGCGTGAAAGCGTCGTTTAGGCGGGTCGGCGCCCCGCCGCCGCCCAGGGCAGGCGATCAAACAGCAGCGGCTCGCCATATTGCGCGCCTTCAATCGACAACAGGCGCAGCTTGGTGCGAACCCCGCCCGGCGCGGAAAATCCACGCATTTTTGCCGCCGGCCGCGAGCACCCGGTGACAAGGCACGATGATCGGCGTTGGATTTTGCGCCAGCGCCTCCGCGACATCGCGCGCCAGGGTGCGGTCGCCGAGCCGTTCGGCAATGTCGCCATAGGACAATGTGGCGCCGGGGCGAATGCCGCGCGCGACCGCGTAGACGCGGCGATGGAAGTCGGGCACTCCCTCGCCGTCGATCGTGATGTGGCCGAGTTCGCGCGCCTCGCCGCGCAGGAGGGCGGCAATGTCGTCGATGGCGCGCTTAACCGCCGGCGGCGGGGCGCTGTCGCGCGCCGCCGGAAGGCGCCGAAGCATCCGGCTGAGCGTCGCGCGCTCGCTAGTCGCCGGAAGCTGCACCGCAACGATGCCGCGCCCGCTCCAGGCGATGCCGCAGCGGCCGATCGCGCTATCAAACAGGGCGAAAGCAAGCTCGCTCATGATGACCAATATAATGTGTGCACGCGCGTCGGCGACCCGAAATCTGCAACGAACGCCACCGCCCAGAGGCTACGACTGCGCCGCCTGCCGATCGGCCTCCATGGCGACGCGCAGCGGCTTCGGGATCGGCCGCGCCTTCCCGCCGCTGACGAAAGCGACACGCACGCGCGCCTCGGCCAGAAGCTCGCCGCCGCGCAGCACTTGCTGGCGCAGGGTGATGGAGGCGCCCTTGACCTCGACCGGCTCGGTCGTGACCTCGAGCACGTCGTCCATGCGCGCCGGCTTGAGGAAGTCGATGGTCAATGAGCGCACCACGAAGGCAAAGCCCGGCGCTTCGCGATCGGCTGCCTCGAACAGCGCGCGGTTCTCGGCGCCGATGAGGCGCAGATAATTGGTGCGGCCGCGCTCCATGTAGCGCAGAAAATTGGCGTGATAGACCACGCCGGTGAAATCGGTGTCCTCGTAATAGACGCGCACGATCAGCAGGTGGCGCCCGTCGCGGATTTCCCCGTCGAGCGGAACCGACCTCATCGCCACGGCACTTTCTGTTCAATCGCGTGCTCCCAGTTCCTGCCGTCGAAGGGTTGCGGCCGCAGCGTCTTGAGATCGACGCCGTCGAGGCAGCGCACATTGACGTCGATCTTGTCGGGATCGGAACGCGGCACGTAGAACGGGTGAATGCCGCAGGTGGCGCAGAAGGTATGCCGCGCCGTGCCGGTATTGAAGCGGTAGGTGGTCAGCGCATCGGCGCCGCTGACGAGCTCGAATTGCGAAGGCGGCACGATCAGGTGCAGAAATCCCTTCTTGGTGCAGATCGAGCAATTGCACTCGGTCACGCCGTCGAGGCTCGCGGTGACGCGAATGCGCACCCGGCCGCAATGACAGCCGCCGTCATAGGTCTGCGGCGCCGTCGCGGTTCGCGGGCGCGGCGGCGTAGGCCGCGGGATGTTCAATTGCCGTTGCCTGACGGCGTCGGTCCAGGAGGCGACCGCCTCCTGGACGTTCTTCAAGGCCTCCTCCGGCGTGTCGCCGTCGGACATACAGCCGGGCAGATCGGGCACCGTGGCGACATAACCGCCGCCGTCCTTCTCCGCCAGGCGCTCGATGCGCACGGCATAGTCGAGTTTCATACGCGCTCTTTCAGTTGTCGCCATTGTCTCCCGACGCGAACAACCCGAACTGGGCCGGATCGCGCGCGGGCTCGGCAAGGCCGAGATGGCGGAAGGCGTGGGCGGTGATCAGCCGGCCGCGCGGGGTGCGCTGCAGGAAGCCGCACTGGATCAGATAAGGCTCGATGATGTCCTCGATGGCGTCGCGCGG
>JASHXX010000176.1 GCA_030043335.1 Xanthobacteraceae bacterium | reverse complement strand
GCCGCGGGCGCTGCGCCGGCAGCGGGGGCGGCGCCACCTGAGGCCGCGGCCTTCGCCGCTTCCTCTTTCGCCTTGCGCTCCTTGCGCGGCACCGCCTTCTCCGGATTGTTGCGCTGCGGCCGTTTCAGCACGCCAGCGGCATCGAGGAAGCGCATCACCCGGTCGGACGGCTGCGCGCCCTTGGTCATCCACGCCTTCGCCTTGTCGAGATCGAGCTTGAGCCGCTCGGTCTTTTCCTTCGGCAGCAGCGGATTGAAATGGCTGAGGCGCTCGATGAAGCGTCCGTCGCGCGGCGCGCGGCTATCGGCGACGACGATGTGATAGAACGGCCGCTTCTTGGTGCCGGCGCGCGCCATGCGGATCACGAGAGGCATTTCGGTTTTTCCTTTCTGGAGAGAGGTCAATAAGCTTCGGTGACGAGGACGCGTCCCTTCGCGCCTACGGCGGTCTCGCCGGTTTTCTTGCGAATGCGGCCGTGTAGATCGATGACGTCGCCGTTGAGGCGGGGATTGTGCTTCGCCGCGACGACCAGCCATTCGAGGGTAATGGTCTCGTCGGCATAGACCGGCCGGCGGAACCAAAAGGAGAATTCGAGACCGAGCATCGCACCGCGTTTGGAAAAGTGCGCAGCCGTCAATCCCATCAGATGCGCGGCGGTCTGCGGTCCGCTCGCGAGCAGGCGGCCAAAGCGCGTCGTTGCGGCGTATAGGGCGTCATGGTGCACGGGATTGGGATCGCCGGCCGCGTAGGCGAACGCGCTGGTCGCGCTCGCAGTCAGCGACAGAACCTGCGAGAAGCGCTCGTGCGGTTTCGTCCTGATCATTTCTTTTTTCCGAGCCCGGGAAATCCGCCCGGAAGCTTGGGGCCAAGACCAGGAAGTCCACCGGGAAGTTCGCCGGGAAGGCCCGGCAGTCCGCCCGGCAAGCCGGGGAAATTCGGTGGCAATCCTGCCGCGCCGGGCAGTCCCGAGGGCAGGCCGCCCGGCATCTTCGCCGCGAGCTTTGCCAACTCCTCCGCGCTCGGCATGCCGCCGCCGAGGCCGAGCATGTTGGCGAGGCCGGCCATCGGGCCGCGCTTGGCGCCGCCCATCGCCTTCATCAGGTCGGCCATGGTGCGGTGCATTTTGAGGAGCCGGTTGATGTCCTCGGGCTTGGTGCCGGAGCCGGCGGCGATGCGGCGCTTGCGGCTCGCCTTGAGCAGATCGGGACTGCGGCGCTCCTGCGGCGTCATCGAATCGATGATCGCCATCTGCCGCTTAAGCACGGTCTCGTCGAGATTACGCTCGGCGAACTGGCCCTTCATCTTCGCGACGCCCGGCAGCATCGCCATCAGGCCGCTGACGCCGCCCATATGCTGCATCTGCGCGAGCTGCTCGCGCAGGTCCGAGAGGTCGAAGGCGCCTTTGCGCATCTTCTCGGCGACCCGCGCCGCCTTCTCGGCGTCGATGGTCGCGGCCGCCTTCTCGACCAGCGAGACGATGTCGCCCATGCCGAGGATGCGGTCGGCGATGCGCGCCGGATGGAAGTCCTCGATGGCGTCGAGTTTTTCTCCGGTACCGATCAGCTTGATCGGCTTGCCGGTCACCGCGCGCATCGACAGCGCCGCGCCGCCGCGGCCGTCGCCGTCGACGCGGGTGAGCACGATGCCGGTGAGGCCGACGCGCTCGTCGAAGCTGCGCGCGAGGTTGACGGCGTCCTGTCCGGTCAGCGCATCGGCGACGAGCAGAACCTCGTGCGGATTTGCGGCGCGGCGCACCTCGGCCGCTTCCGTCATCATCGCTTCGTCGAGGGTGAGGCGGCCGGCGGTGTCGAGCAGCACGACGTCATAGCCGCCGAGCCGCGCCGCCTCACGGGCGCGTGCCGCGATCTGCACCGGCGTCTGCCCGGCGACGACCGGCAACGTGTCGACCTCGACCTGGCGGCCAAGGACCGCAAGCTGTTCCATCGCCGCGGGGCGGCGGGTGTCGAGCGAAGCCATCAGGGTTTTGCGCTTTTGCGTCTCGGCGAGGCGCTTGGCGATTTTCGCCGTGGTCGTGGTTTTGCCCGAGCCCTGCAGGCCGACCATCATGATGACGACCGGCGCCGGCGCGTTAAGGTCGATCGGCTGCGCGTCCGAGCCGAGCGTCTCGACCAGCTCATCGTGAACGATCTTGACCACCATCTGACCGGGCGTGACCGATTTGATTACTTCGATGCCGACCGCGCGCTTCTTCACCTCCTCGGTGAAGGCGCGCGCGACATCGAGCGCGACGTCGGCCTCAAGGAGCGCGCGGCGCACCTCGCGCAGCGCCGCCTCGACATCCGCCTCCGACAGCGCGCCGCGCCGCGTCAACCGGTCGAGGACGGCGTTCAGACGCTCGGAAAGGCTGTCGAACATTCAAAAACACCTTTGCGCCCGAGAGCGCATCGCGCTGTCGGGCGAGGGCCTCCGGCCTCTCGGGCCAGTCGGCATAGCCGGTCTTGCAGTCTCATGCGAGAGCGGGCGGAACCTAGTGAGCGCTCCCCACCCTGTCAACCACGGTGCGTCGGGCGCAAGTTGACCGCGCGGCGGGGCGAATGAATACTCGCGCTCGTCGGCAAAAAAACAAAAATGTCCAAGCTCAGTCGAGCCATTTACACCGTATTGCACGCGGCGCGCTATCAGGCGGTGCGGGTCGCGGATCTCGGCCATGATGCGCGTGACACCGGTGGCGTGCCGATTCCGCCGCGACATTTGATCTACCTGGTCGCCGGCAAATACGACATCCCGGGGTTCCTCGACGGCGGCAGGCTCGGTGCCCAGACGCTGCGCGATGTCCCGGCCAAGAACGGC
>JASHXX010000175.1 GCA_030043335.1 Xanthobacteraceae bacterium | reverse complement strand
CAAAAATCGTGCGCTCCGGATTGGTGACGGCCTGGCGTTTCGCCGGCTGGCCGACCAGCCGCTCGCCGTCGTCCGTAAAGGCGACGATCGACGGCGTCGTGCGCATCCCCTCCGCGTTCTCGATGACCTTCGGCGTCTTGCCTTCCATGACGGCGACGCATGAATTCGTGGTCCCGAGATCAATACCGATGACCTTGGCCATGGTTGTTGTCCTCTCCTTCTTGGCAGGTCGGGCAGGCCCAAAGGCGCCCGTTGTCCGACCCCCTCACAGTTTTAGCCTCGCCCGGCCCATTTTCCAGGCGATTTGCTTGGCTCATGATTTCCTTGGCTCATATAGGAGAGTGGGATCGCCCTGCAAGGCAGGATTGTCGAACGTTATCGCTCCAAAGCCGCGAAAAGCCGGCGCCAGGCTAGGCCCCCGCCTGGCGCCGACCCGCGAGGCGCTGGCTGCCCCGGGTGCGGCGGCGCGCAGCAGGCGGCGGCACGAATTCGGGCCCGTCATCTTTGGACCGCGCTGCGGTCAGCTGCAGCGAAATCGCAAATTAATCAAAATTCCCAGCCACGAACGACCGGCTGACGATCGGCTGACGCAATCGGCCGCCGATTGATGGCCGCGAGCGCGAGGATACGCCAATGGGCCTGCAGGCCGGCCAGTCAGGATTGCGGGTCTATCCCGCCCATCTCGATCGCAGCGAACAGGCGAGGCTTCTTGCTGCGCTCGACGCGATCCTTACCGCGGCGCCGCTCTATGTGTCGCGGATGCCGAAATCGGGACGACCGTTCACGGTGCGGATGTCGAACTGCGGGCGGCTCGGCTGGGTTTCGGACGAAGCTGGCTATCGCTATGAGCCGACGCATCCGGAAAGCGGCCGGCCCTGGCCGGCCATTCCGGCCGCGCTCTTTGCGCTCTGGGACGAGGTTGGCGATTATCCGCACGCGCCCGAGGCTTGTCTCATCAACTTCTATGCGCCGACGGCAAAGATGGGTCTGCACCAGGATCGCGACGAGAAGGATTTCGCGGCGCCGGTCGTCTCGGTTTCACTCGGCGATTCCTGCCTGTTTCGCATCGGCGGCTTGAAGCGCGGCGACCAGACCCGATCGCTGCGCCTGAATTCGGGCGACGTCGTCGTGCTCGGCGGCGAGGCCCGACTGGCGTTTCATGGCGTGGACCGGATCTATCCGGGAACATCGACCTTGCTCCCGCAGGGCGGACGGATCAATCTGACCATGCGCCGAGTCACACGGCCGGCCTCAACAGTCGCACCGAACAGGCCGCCAGCAGAGGGCGAGCACCATGCGCAATAGGACATTCGCTTCGGCCGCGGGCGCCTGCCTTGCGGTCGTGCTTGCAGCATCGGCCCTTGCATTGCCAGCCTGGGCGGCCGACCCGATCTTCCCGCCGGGCTCACGCATCGGGCTGGTGCCGCCGGACGGCATGGCGACCTCCAGCGCATTCTCGGGCTTCGCCGACCAGGACAAGGACGCCGCGATCATCCTTGGCGCGCTGCCGGCCGCTGCATTCTCGCAGCTCGAAAAGACCCTGGACACCGATGCGCTGAAAAAAGAGGGCATCACCGTCGAGAAGCGCGAGCCGATGCAGCTTGGGGTCGGCAAGGCGATTCTCCTCACCGGCCGGCAGGTCGCCGACAAGGTGCACTATCGCAAGTGGCTGTTGGTGGCCGCGACTGGCGACCTCACCGCGCTGGTCAATGTCCAGGCTCCGGAGCAGAGCAGCGTCTATTCCGAGCGTGTGGTGCGCGCGGCACTGGCGACATTGGCGGTGCGCGCGACCGTGCCGGACGCAGAGCAGCTCAGCCTACTGCCGTTCACCGTCGGCGAACTCGCCGGCTTTCATGTCGACGGCGTTCTGCGCGGCCGCGCGCTGATCTTGACCGACGCGCCAGCGGCTGCCGCCACGGATCCGGCAAAGCAAACGACGCAAGGCCGCGTCGACGCCCATCTTTTCATCGCAGCGCTGCCGGGCGGCCCGACCGAGGCCGAGGAACGCGAGAAGTTCGCGCGCTTGGCGTTCGGCGAAATCGCCGGACTGACGAATGTCCGCCTCACCATGTCCGAACCGCTGCGCATCGGCGGGCAGGCGGGATATCAGACCATGGCCGAGGCCAAGGACGCGCGCACGGGAGCTGACGTGCAGGTGGTGCAATGGCTGCGCTTCGGCAGCGGCGGTTTTCTGCAAATGGTCGGTGTCGCGCCTTCCGACAACTGGACGAGCGTGCTGGCGCGGCTTCGCACCGTCCGCGACAGCATCGATCCGAAATGAACCGGCCGACCGCAAACCGACTCTAGATAAGTCGACTCGGAATAATTTCGAGCCCATTGCGAAACGGCGCGACTTGGCGCTTCAATTCGATCATGCCGGGCTGGCGAGCGTAAACCCGATGGAGGATTCCCTGGTTTATTTGCAGCGGCGCGAGGCAATCCTCGGCCTTCCCAGCGCCGCTTTGGCGCAGACGTTGTTCGGGCGGGGCCGGCGGCGCGCTTGCCGCCGACAAGATCAAGCCCGGCGCTTCGAGCGCGCTGATCGTGGTCAACGTGCAGAACTGCTTCCTGCCCGGCGGCAGCCTCGCGGTCAAAGACGGCGACGAGGTAATCCCGGTGATCAACCGCATCGCCAAGGGATTTGAAAACGTGGTGATGACCCAGGATTGGCATACGCCGCACCACGTTTCATTTGCCTCGAGCCACGAGGGCAAGAAGCCGTTCGAGATGATCAAGCTCGCTTACGGCAATCAAGTGCTATGGCCGGATCATTGCGTGCAAGGCAGGCAAGGGGCGCAGATCGCCAAGGACATCGATATCCCGCAGGCAGAGCTGATCATCCGCAAGGGCTTCCACAACGACGTCGACAGCTACTCGGCCTTCGTCGAAGCGGACAAGGAGACCCACACCGGCCTTGCCGGCTACTTCAAGGAGCGCGGCATCGACACGGTCTTCATCACCGGGCTGGCCACCGATTTCTGCGTCGCCTGGACGGCGATCGATGCCCGCCACGCGCGCCTGAAGACCTATGTCGTCGAGGACGCCTGCCGCGGCATCGATATCGGCGGGTCGGTGGCCAAGGCCTGGGACGACATTCTGGCGGCGGGCGTCACGCGGATTCAGTCGGGCGATCTGGCGATCTGACCCGCCGCGACGGCGCGGCGCTTTCGCGAAAGGGCCGGGTGTTACCGTTCGGCGGCGTTGTCGTTGACCGCGGCCTGCGCGGGCGCGGTTTTTGCTCCGCCCTTCGACACCCCGACCAGGGCCGGCCGCAGCACGCGCTCACCGATCATGTAGCCCGGCTGCACCACCTCGACGACGCGGCCCGCCGGCACCGACGGGTCGGGCACCTCGAACATCGCCTGGTGCAGATTGGGGTCGAATCTCTCGCCATGCGGCGCGAACTGGCGCACGCCGTTTTTCTCCAGCGCCTTGATGAGCTCGCGCTCGGTCAACTCGACGCCGTCGATGAGCGCCTTGACGCCGGGCTCGGCGCTCAGGCGCAGCTCCGGCGACACCGCATCAAGCGCACGGCGCATATTGTCGGCAACGCCGAGCATGTCGCGCGCGAACGCCGCGACGCCATAGGCGCGGGAATCGGCGACCTCGCGTTCGGTCCGCTTGCGCAGATTTTCCATCTCCGCAAGCGTGCGCAGGAGCTTGTCTTTGAGCTCGGCGGCGAGCGCCGCC
>JASHXX010000174.1 GCA_030043335.1 Xanthobacteraceae bacterium | reverse complement strand
GCGTTCGTCGGCATGACCTTCGATGGTGAAGGCGTAGCGGTTATACAGGTTGAGCCACTGCGACTGCTTGTCGAGCGTCGCCCGCGCCTGCTCGGTGAGCTCCGAGGAATCGGTTTCGAAGAACACGCGGTCGCCGACATTGACGACGAAATCCTGTTGGGTTCCCGGCGCGGCGGCGCCGCCGACCAGCCCGGTCTGCTCGGCCTGCTCCTTGGCGCAGCCGGCGATCACCAGCGCGGCGATGACGAACACAGCGAATTTGGCGCCGCGGCTGATGCTCACCATGTTCATTCCGGTGCCTCCATTGTTGCGTCACGACCCGGAGATATGGTTGGTCCCTGGCACAGCGGTCTAGCAGCGCCTTCGTTAAGCGAAGGTTTGTCAACCTTGATGGGCCGTTGCAAAAAAGCTTCCAACCCGCCGATCCCCGCGAAAGCTTTGGCAATGGTTAGTAGGACGTGAATGCGGCAATGGTGTGGGCCGGCGCGAGGCCGCCGTGGGCGGGGTGCGGTCATGACAACAGCGGCGACCAGGCCGGATCGGAGGCAAAACTCGGCGTCGGCACCCGCAATTCGTTGCGGCCGCCGACGTCGATGGTGAACAGCGACGGCCCGGCATTGCCGCCCGGATCGCGGAAAAACATGATCACCCGCCCGTTCGGGGCGAAGGTCGGCCCTTCATTGTGGAACCCTTCGGTGAGGATGCGTTCGCCGGAACCGTCCGGCTTCATCACGCCGATGGCGAATTTGCCGCCGGCCTGGCGGGTGAAGGCGATGTAGTCGCCGCGCGGCGACCACACCGGCGTCGAGTAGCTGCCGTCGCCGAAACTGATGCGCTGCGCCGCGCCGCCGGCCGCCGGCATGATGTAGATCTGAGGACGCCCGCCGCGATCGGACTCGAAGCAAATCTGCGCGCCGTCCGGCGAGTAGGACGGCGCGGTGTCGATTGCCGGCGTGTTGGTCAGCCGTGTCATCGCCTTGGAGCGCAGATCCATGACGAAAATGTTGGAGTTCGAGCCTTCTTCGAGACTCATGATGACGCGCTGCCCATCGGGCGAGAACCGCGGCGAGAAACTCATGCCGGGGAAATTGCCGACGATCTCGCGCTGGCCGGTCTCGATGTTGAGGAGATAGACGCGCGGATCGCCCTGGCCGTAGGCCATGTAGGTGATCTCCTGCGTCGACGGCGAGAAGCGCGGCGTCAGCACCAGCTCGTCGCCGCGGGTGAGATAGCGCACATTGGCGCCGTCCTGGTCCATGATGGCGAGGCGCTTGATGCGGCGCTCCGCCGGTCCGGTCTCGTCGACGAAGACGACGCGGCTGTCGAAATAGCCCTTCTCGCCGGTGAGCCGCTCGTAGACCTCGTCGGAGATGATGTGGGCGATGCGGCGCCAATTGTCGGGCGAGGTGGAATATTCGCGGCCGGTGACCTGCTGGCCGGCGACGACGTCCCAGAGCCGGAACGCGGCCTTGAGCCGGCCGTCGCTCTGCCGCGTGATCCGCCCGGTGACGAGCGCCTGCGCGTTGATCGCGCGCCAATCGGGAAAGTGCGGCGTCTCGTCGACGTTGACGACCTTCTCCACATAGGTGGCGGGATCGATCGGCGCGAATAGGCCGCAGCGGCGCAGATTCGAGGTGATGATCTGGGTGACGCCGTGCGCGGTGTCGGCGTCGCCGGGAGCGCCGCCGGCGAAGTCCGGGAGCGCGATCGGCAGCGGCTGAATATTCGCCTGGTTGATGTCGAGGGTGATGGCGGCGGCGCGGCGCGGCGCGATCAGAAGGCCGGTCAGGGCCGCGCCGCCAAGCCCAACGACGCGGCGCCGGCTCAATGGGAAAGCGTGCACTTTGGTCTCTCTTGGTGTCGAAGACATCGGCAGGCGCCGGCGATCAGCCGCCGAAAACCTCGCGCGGATTGAAGTTGATGTCCAATTCCTTCCACAGGTCATAGGTCGTCTGCGACAGCATGTCGTAAGGCTGCGCCTGCAGGACGGCGCGCACCGCGCTGTCGCGCGTCGCCTCGAACAATGGCCCCTCGCCGCTGGTCAGCACTTCCGGCTGCCCGATCAGGCGATGCTCGCGCGTGAGCCTGATGTGCACGGTGACGATATATTGATCCGGGTTTGCGCTGATCGCCGGCGGCGGATTCCACAGCGAGATCAGCTTGGCGCGCAGCGCATCGAGCTCGCTCTGCGAGAGTTGCGCGGCGTGGCCGGTCGGGGCGCCGAGCGCCGCGGTTCCGTTCAGCGTGGCCGCGACTGCCGTTTGCCGCTGCGGCTCGCGCTTGTCGAGCAGCGTCGCGACCTGGTTGGCGTCGAATTTGGGCGACGGCTTCTTCGGCTCGTCGCGGTCCTTCTTGAGCTGCTCGGCGATCTGGTCGGGCTTAAACTCCGCCCATTTGGGTTTCGGCGGCTTCTTCGCCTCTTCCTTCCTGGTCGGCTCGGCGGTCTGATCGAGCTTGGACTCGGCCTGCTTCGGTTTCTCGGTCGGCTTCGGCTCCGGCTTAGCCTGCGCGTCGGTGGTGATTTCCGGCTTGTCGGCGACCTTGAGAGCGAGCTGCTTTGCCGGCTTGGGATCGCCGGTCTTGTCAGCCAGCGGCTTTGCCTCCTCGACCGCCTTCGGCGCGTTCTTGACGCCGGCGGTGATGCTTGAGGTGTTGGTGTCGGACACCACGTTCACCGAGATGAAGTCGAGCGTGTCGGCCGAGTGCGGCCGCGTCCACGTGAACGTGACCAGACCGAGCGTGATCAGGACCACGTGGACGACGGTCGATATGGTCCAGTCGATGCGCACGCTAGCGGTGCTCCCGCTCCGGCAGGACGGC
>JASHXX010000173.1 GCA_030043335.1 Xanthobacteraceae bacterium | reverse complement strand
GTGACGTTGCCCCGAACTTTTATCCAGCGCTGATTGGAGACTGGCGTTCGGATTTGCCCTCATGGGCGGGATTGGCGGCGGTCCGCGGAGCGGAGCCGTCGGTAGAGCGCAGCGCAGCGGACCGCCGTTGCGCGGCGTAGATGGCGGGGCTCAGCCAGCCGAGCCGCGAGTGCGGCCGGTCATGGTTGTAGTCGGCGCGCCAGGCCTCCAACATTGAGCGGGCGTGCACGAGTGAGCGGAACAAGGTCTCATTGAGTAGCTCGTCCCGCAAACGGCCGATGAAGGATTCGGCAAAGGCGTTCTGCACTGGCTTGCCTGGGGCGATGTAGTGCCACTCGACCCGGTGGTCGTCGGCCCACCGCAGGATGGCGTTCGAGGTCAGCTCAGTGCCGTAGCACATCAGGAACTGTCTTGACGGAGGCCCTGACTGCCTGCAGCGCGTCATTACGCAGGCAGGCGGTCAGGGCCGGGCCGCAAGTCTCTAAAGTGAAGGTGTCGAATCTGCACTTTGGAGAAGCCCGACCATGACCAATCTAAAGCATACGCCGCCAGATGCCGTTCTGGTAGCTATCGATGTCTCGAAGCTGCGCAACGACGTATTGATCGAGATACCCGGAACGAGCCGCTATCGCCGGCTTGTTGTCCTGAACACACGGGCTGAGCATGATCGCTTCGTCGATCGGCTGCTTGCCCTTGGCCTGCCCGTGATTGCCGGCTTCGAGGCGACCGGGAACTATCATCGGCCGCTTGCCTACCGATTGCTCCAGGCCGGCTTTGCGCTCCGACTCGTGTCCTCGGTTGCGCTCGCGCGGACACGGGAGGCACTTTATAACGGCTGGGACAAGAACGATCCAAAGGATGCGCAGGTCATCCTGCACATGCTCAAGATCGGTGCTACCCAGACCTACTGCGATCCCATTTGCTCGGGTGTTAACGACGTCCAGGAGCTGTCGAAGACGCACGAGGTCATCTCGAAGGCCAAGACCGAGCTCTGGCACCGACTGCTCACACACTACCTGCCACTCTACTTTCCTGAGGCCGCCCGATTCGCAGGTAATTCGCGCAGCGACTGGTTTCTCGCCTTCCTTGAGCGGTTTCCAACACCGGCCAGCGTCACGGTGCATATGAAAGAGCACTTCATCGACGAGGCCTGGGACATCGTCGGCAGGAAAGTCTCGAAAGCCCGTCTTTTGGGCGATATCTACGAGACGGCTCGGGCATCCATCGGCCTGCCAGTGGCGACGGACAGCGCTGCGATCGCCATGTTCCGCTTGGTCATCGCGGAAGGACGAAGCCTGATCCGTCAACGAGATGCGATCGAGGCGCAGGCCCACGCCGCAATGGCCGACAATGCCGACTATCGACGCTTACGGCAGATTCCTGGCATCGGGCCAATTATCGCGATGACCATTCTGGCCGAGGCCGGCGATTTACGTCGCTTCCGCCATCACCGCCAATTCCTGAAGTTCTGTGGCCTCGACCTGGCGACGCACCAGTCGGGCCAGTTTCGTGGCCAGACGAAGCTCTCCAAGTTCGGCAACGCGCGTCTTCGCCGCGCGTTCTGGGTCGCGGCCCAGGTCGCTATCCGCCAGCGCGACAACGGCTTCAGAGCCAAGTATGAGCGCTACATCGCACGCGATCGCGACGATGCTGATCTGAAGCGCAAGGCGCTGACAGCTATTACCGCCAAGATGGCGCGCACCGCGCATGCCGTCATCAGGACCGGTTCTGATTATCGGCCCTTCTTCGAAGGACCGATACCAAGCGGAAGAACCTCTCTCAGCAAGTGCCGTGAGGGCGCATCTGCGACCCTGTAGACAATGCTCGGGTCTTCCGCTTGGAATTGCATCTCGTGTTGAGGATGGTGAGGGCCGATTGTCACGCGTTGAGGACCCTGTGTTCGCTATGGCCGAGAGCTTCTTCCTTGACGGCGGAAGCCGCTTGGATAACGTTGACAACAAACCACTGGCTTCGGTCAGTGAATGGAGACCTGCTGCCCTTCTAAACGCTACAGTTCCTGACGTAGGACGTTGTCACTGACGATTGTCTTGGGCTTGCCGTAGGCAACCAGAAGGCCATCGAGCTCGCGGGCGACCCGGATGCCCGAGATCGAGGTGTCGGGCACCAGTGCCAGGCATTCGCGCGTGCAGTCGTCGACCACGGCCAGGATGCGCATGCGGCGACCGTCGATAAACTGATCGGCGACGAAGTCGAGCGACCAGCGGTCGTTCGGCCATTGCGGGACCAGCATCGGCGCCCGCGTGCCCAAAGCCCGCTTGCGGCCGCCCCGCCGGCGGACCATGAGGCGCTCCTCGCGATAGAGCCGGAACAAGCGCTTATGGTTCACCGTAAAGCCCTCCCGTCGCAGCAGGACGTGCAGACGCCGATAGCCGAAGCGCCGACGCTCATGGGCCAACGCTCGCAGGCGCTGTCGCAGTTCTGCGTCGTCCGGTCGGCGGCACCGATACCGTACCGTCATCCGTACACAGCCGATCGTCCTGCACGCCCGCCGCTCGCTCATGTCGAACGCAGAACGCAGGTGAGCGACAGCCTCTCGCTTGGCAGCGGGCGTCACCATTTTTTTGCAAGTAGGTCCTTCAGCGCCGCATTGTCGAGCATGGCGTCCGCCAATAGCTTCTTCAACCTGGCGTTCTCGCTCTCCAACCCCTTCAGACGCTTGGCCTCGGAGACCTCAAGCCCGCCGTACTTGGCCTTCCAGTTGTAGAAGCTCGCTTCGCTGATCCCGTGCTTGCGGCACAGGTCGGCCGTCTTCACCCCGGCCTCGTGCTCCTTCAAGATCGCAATGATCTGCTCTTCCGCATGCCTCTTGCGCTTCATCGTCTGGTCCTTTCTCAAGGCCAGACTCCAGTGCATCCTGGATAAATTCAACGGGGCAACGTCAAGCGCATTTTGCGTTCTGTTAGTCTGCGCTCCGGCGCATGCGCAATCCATCATCAAGATCGGCGAAACACACACCCCCGGCGAGACTGGTGATGGCAACGCCGATTTGTTGGTGTCGCAGCGGGTGCAGTTCTCGCAGCCCGCGGGCGCCCCGTCTGCGCAAACGTCGGGGATAATGCCTGCAGATAGGCTGTTTTCTTGGAATCCTGGAATGGTGTCCAAAGGTGGGGTTCCTAACCGCACTACCATTTGTTCGGCACTTTCTCCAAGCGGGGGAAATGATTCTGCCGCGATCCAGGCAAAGTTGGACGGCTGTCCTCCTGACCAGATAGTTATGCTCAATCCTGGAACATTTATGGTAAATAATTATTTGTTGATACACAGTGCAATTACCCTTCGTGGTTCAGGCGCCGGCGTAACGATTTTAAAAAAGACAAATGGTGCTCGCGAGCGAACCTCGCAGGTGGTCGCGGGCACAAATGGCATACTGATGCCAGTTTATCCGGGCAGCTATACACACGACGCACAGCCGATCATCATCGTCGGCCCTTCCCGCTGGCCGGGTCCTGATAAGCGCACATCGCAGAATTTGACGGCCGATGGTCAGCCGGGCGCGTTCTCGGTCACGGTTGCCAACG
>JASHXX010000019.1 GCA_030043335.1 Xanthobacteraceae bacterium | reverse complement strand
CCTTTTGAAGGCGTGCTGCCAGCCCATCGATGTCGACGCCGGCTTTGGCGAAGGCGGCGAGAACCTTTTCGCATTCGCCACCATCGAGTCGGAGGACCTCGCCGACCTCGCCGTGATCGGCGAAGGCTTTGAGCGTGCCGTCGGGCATGGTGTTGACCGTGAAAGGCGCGGCGAGACCCTTCACGTAAAGGATGTCTGACGCTTTCGGATCCTTGGTCCCGGTGCTGGCCCAAAGCAAACGCTGCGCGCGCGCGCCCGAATTGGCGGCGCGCCGGAAGCGCGCCGAAGCCAGCAACTCGCCATACGCTTTGTAGGTACGCTGAGCGATCGCGATGCCCAGCCGATTGGTCAGTTCAGCCGGCACCTTTCCTCCCACTGCGACATCCCAGCGGCTGACGAAGAGCGAAGCGACCGAGGCGACGGCGGGATTGAGGCCTGCCTCGATGCGTCGCTCGACGCCGCGCAGATAGGCTGCGGCCGCGGCGAGATATTGTTCGCGGGAGAACAAGAGCGTGACGTTGATCGGAATGCCGGCGAAAATCGCCGCCTCGATGGCTGGCAATCCCTCCACCGTGCCGGGTATTTTGACGAAAAGATTCGGTTTGCCCACACGCCGGTGGAGGTCACGCGTCGCTTCGAGCGAGCGTCGCGTGTCGTAGGCGAGAGACGGCGAGAGTTCCAGCGATACCCAGCCGTCAACCCCATCAGTACGCTCGAATATCGGCTGAAACAGATCGGCAGCCCTGTTCAGATCCGCCAAGGCGAGCTCGAAGAACAAATCCTCTCGAGATTTCGCACGAGAAGCACCTTGCGAAAGGTCGCTGTCATAATCGGCACTGTTCCTGATAGCATGATCGAAGATGGTTGGATTCGAGGTCAGTCCAGTCACCGAGAATTCATCAATGTAACGCTGCAGCGTGCCGCTGTTGAGCAAGTCGCGCGTAATGTTATCGAGCCACAAGCTCTGACCTAGGTCGTGGATCATCTTCGTTGGCTTCATCGGGCCGACTCCGGTTTGGGCGCACGTATAGGCGGCGTGAGCCACGATCGCATCAAATCTCCATCGAGCAGGTCGGCAATATGGCCGATCGTTCGATCCGGTGTCGCGAACCCGCCGATAGTCGAATCGTGCTGCGCATAACTTCCCTGCCGCGCAAACACGGTCGTTACGCGCTCGCCCCAGAATTGTTTCACCGCTGCCAAGATGCGCCGCTTATCGTCGACGATAACGTAACGATAGGCGGGAAAGCGCCGTTCGACATCATCAAGGGCTTCTTCCTTGTGAATATAGATCAGTACACGTCCACCCACGGCGTCGGCGAGACCGGCGCGCTCGACCTTGTGTGGCTGAAAGACGACGTCGCCGTCCGACAGGATTACGGTGGGACCAAAGCCGACCAGCTGCTTTAATACTTCGATGGCGGCGGGGAACAGACGATCTGCGAAAGGATAATCGATGAGGAAGGAAGACATGGCGAGCAACTCGACCTCACACGGATGCTCGCTCCGAAATCGCTGCAACGCTCCGAGGTAGTCGCGGTATCCGAGCTCCGTGAAAAGCTCTTCCAGGATTCGCCAGTAGCGTTTGCGAGCGGCGCGGCCATAAGCACACTCGAGATGATCTTTCAAATCCTCTTGGACTCTGTCGTTGTCAAGCAGGGTGTTATCGACGTCGATCAGGAAAACGACCGGATGGGGCGTCATTCAGAACTCCGAACGATCGAGGCGCTGGGTAATCCGGCGATCACCGGGTCCCAGAGTTCGGGTGCACGTAGAGAGCTCCACACCCGCAGGCAGCTGCACACCCTCTGATGTGGTGTCTTCTGTCCGAAATGCTCTGATAATGTCCAATTGTCGCGGCGGCGTCCGCGCTATTACGGCGCAGCCAGCTATTTAACTTGGCAGGGGCCGATCGGGTTCCGGCGGCGGGCGGATATTGTGTCGAGGGGCGTATGTCGCAGACCGTCGGCGATGACACTTGAGATTGCCTTGACGGGGGGCGAGCTCGTGCCGGCAGCAGCGCGTCCCTCCTAAGGGCGATCCGTCCATTACGCGCCTAAATGTGTCTGGGAACTGCGGCGAGACCGTGTCAGCGAACGCCCTGGACCGTCATTGCGCCAAGGGTCCTTGCAAGCAACAGACTTTCCTAGGAGAGCCCGCGCGAATGTCTTGTTTCGGTATCGCATCGACTTCCGGGCAATTGTCTGAATGAAAACGCGACCGGCGCCCGGAAAGAATAACCTGCTAGCGCGACCAGACCCGCTGGCGAAAACGCGCCAGCCAGTGGCCAACTTTTTTATCGATCGTCGCAGGCTCCAGGTTCCATGCTCGAATCCAAGCAGTATCGTGACCAGCCCCGGTGTGGCTTGGCGGCTTTGTCTCCGGCATGAACGAAAGAGCGACTATAACAGCTAACAGGCCCACTGCAGTTACGCTCAACAAGCCGGCCACATATCCGAAGGTCTGAACAATGACACCCGAAAGCGATGTGCTGAGCGAGGCGCCGATCCCGGACAGTGCACCGACGAGACCCTGAGCCAGATTGAAGCGGCCGGTTCCGGCCGTGAGGTCCGCAACGACCAGTGCCGTCAACACACCGAGGGTGGCGCCGCTCAACCCATCGAGCAACTGAACGGCGACTAACGTTGCCGGATCCACGGTCATTGCGAACAACCCTGAGCGGATCGGCACGGCGGCAAGCCCAATGACCAACAGCGGACGACGACCCCAGCTTGCAGCCGTGCGTCCCACCCATGGCGCCAATAACGCCACAACGATCTGCGGGCCCGCGACGAGGGCCGACACAACAAGCGAGGACAAATTACCTTCGGCGTGCGCCAGCGTCTGACCAAGCTGCGACAGCAGTGACCCATTCGCAAGCTGGAACAGAAAGAGGCAAACGGCGAAGGTCAGAAGTCGATGATCCTTGAACAGGACGGTGCGGCTGACCCGCTGCGGCTTTACCGCATCGTGATCGGGAGCCCCACAGGAGCGGCCGAAGTGAATATCGGAGGCACGGACACGCAGCAGCGCCAAAATGAGCGGAATCCACAACGCGGCGGCGAGGACGAAGATGTCTCGTGTCGACAGGAGATAGCCGACAACGCCCATGACCGCAGCAGCCGAAAGGCCCCCGATCGAGGCGAAGCGCTGATTGCGGCCGAGCCGTTCGGCAAGCGCGTCGTGCCCAACGAGCCCCAGACTGATGGCGGCAATTGCGGGGCCGAGCATGCTCCCGGCCACGCCCTGGATGAGAGCCGCGGCTATCACCGAGGGGAAATCCGGTCGCAATCCGAACAGCAACAACGCCAGCGCCGCGGCCGCGGTCGCTATTCCAATCAATGCGCGCTTCGACTTAACCAAGTCGATCAATTCACCAGCGGGAATCTGCGCGATGAGGCCGGCAAGTCCGCTGACGGTCAGTACAAGTCCGATCGCTTCGGGGGTCCAGCTGCGATTGGCAAGATGAACAGAAACAAACGGTCCAAAGCCCATCAACAGCGCAGCAACAAAGAAATTCACCCAATCGAGCGCATGCTGGCTTTGCACAGTCGAAGCGGCGTGTTGCGTTTTGAACGAACCAACGGACATCTGAGCATCCCGCCGCTATGGCGACTCAAGCTGCTTGAATTGTGCGCCGATTTTATGCCGCTCGACCGCCTTGGGTTCGCCTTGCAAGACCTTGAATC
>JASHXX010000005.1 GCA_030043335.1 Xanthobacteraceae bacterium | reverse complement strand
TCGTTCAGCAGGTCGGTGTGCTTGCCGCGGACGAGCGAGAGCAGCCCGTCCTCGAAAGCGCGCACCTTGTTGACCGGCAGCGGGTCGAGATAGCCGTTGACGCCGGCATAGATCACGCAGACCTGCTCCTCCATCTTCAACGGTGAGAATTGCGGCTGCTTCAGGAGTTCGGTGAGCCGCGAGCCGCGATTGAGGAGCCGCTGCGTGGTGGCGTCGAGGTCGGAACCGAACTGCGCGAACGCCGCCATCTCGCGATATTGCGCCAGCTCGCCCTTGATGCGGCCGGCAACCTTTTTCATCGCCTTGGTCTGCGCGGAGGAGCCGACCCGCGACACCGAGAGGCCGACATTCACCGCGGGGCGGATGCCCTGGTAGAAAAGGTCGGTCTCGAGAAAGATCTGGCCGTCTGTGATCGAGATGACGTTGGTCGGGATATAAGCCGACACGTCGTTCGCCTGCGTCTCGATCACCGGCAGCGCGGTGAGCGAGCCGGCCTTATGGTCGTCGTTCATCTTGGCGGCGCGCTCGAGCAGCCGCGAGTGCAGATAGAACACGTCGCCGGGGTACGCCTCGCGCCCGGGAGGACGCCGCAACAACAGCGACATCTGCCGATAGGCGACCGCCTGCTTGGAAAGGTCGTCGTAGATGATCACCGCGTGCATGCCGTTGTCGCGGAAATATTCGCCCATGGCGCAGCCGGCAAACGGCGCCAGGAACTGCATCGGCGCCGGATCGGAAGCGGTCGCCGCGACCACGATCGAGTAGTCCAGCGCGCCGTTCTCCTCGAGCACCTTGACGAATTGCGCGACCGTCGAGCGCTTCTGCCCGACCGCGACATAGACGCAGTAGAGCTTGATCTTCTCGTCGCCGGTGGCGTTGAGCGGCTTCTGGTTGAGGATGGTGTCGAGCGCGATCGCGGTCTTGCCGGTTTGGCGGTCGCCGATGATCAATTCGCGCTGGCCGCGGCCGATCGGGATCAAGGCGTCGATCGCCTTCAAACCGGTCGCCATCGGCTCGTGCACCGATTTGCGGGGAATGATGCCGGGCGCCTTGACGTCGACGCGCGCTCGCATTTCGGTCTTGATCGGACCCTTGCCGTCAATCGGCTCGCCGAGCGAATCGACCACGCGGCCGAGCAGCGCCTTGCCGACCGGGACTTCGACGATGGCGCGCGTGCGCTTGACCGTCTGGCCCTCCTTGATCTCGCGGTCGCTGCCAAAAATGACGATGCCGACATTGTCGTTTTCGAGATTCAGCGCCATGCCTTTGACGCCGCTCTCGAACTCGACCATCTCGCCGGCCTGCACATTGTCGAGACCGTAGACGTGGGCGATGCCGTCGCCGACCGAGAGCACCTGGCCGACTTCGGAGACTTCCGCCTCCTGGCCGAAATTCTTGATCTGCTCCTTGAGAATGGCGGAGATTTCCGCGGCGCGGATATCCATTAGCGGGCCTCTTTCATCGCGTGCCTGATAGCATTGAGCCGGGTGCGGAGCGAAGTGTCGACCATGCGGCTGCCGAGCTTGACGACGAGACCGCCGATGATGGTGGGATCGATCCGGATATCAAGGTCGACATCCTTGCCGCTGACGGCCTTGAGCGCGCTGCGCAGCGCGGCGACGTGGTCGTCCTTGAGCCGCTCGGCTACGGTGACCTCGGCCGTCGCCTCGCCTTTGTGCTCCGCGACGAGTTCGTAATAGGCCTTGATCATGTCGCGGACCGCGAACAGGCGGCGGTTCGCCGTTACGAGCTTGAGGAATTTTGCCGCGAGGCCGGCGATCCCGGCCCGCTCGAGGACCGCCGACAGCGCCTGCAATTGCTCGGCGGCAGAGAACACCGGGCTACGCACCAGGCGGGTGAGATCCGGGCTTTCGGCGAGGAGCGCATTGAAGCGCTCGAGATCGCCCTTCACCGCGTCGATCGCGCTCGCCTCGCGCGCAAGGTCGAACAGCGCGGTCGCGTAACGGCCGGCCATGGTCGCAGCGTCGAAGTGCGCGGTCGCAAACTGGCCCGCAGTCGTCGATAAGATGGGTTCTTCGCCTGCCACTTCGCCTGCTCGTTTCCGGGTTTCTGGTGGAGCTTCTCCGCAAGGTCCGCAACCGGCGCGAGGGGTCGGCGCAAGCCTCAGGGATTCCGGCGGGATCCGGGTGGAGGCATTAAAATGCCGGCGAAACCCGCGAAAATCGCGGCGTTGCTAACATACCGGTCAGTGCGGTGCAACAACGCGGAACCGTCACAAATCGGAGGCCGCCGCCGTCGCTCGGCTCCAAGATCGAGCCGATCACAGCACCGCCCAAGACGAGCCGACCTGCTTGCGCGGCCGGCACGGTTCCGGCAGGCATATTCCGGCAATGACCATCCGAGTCCGCGCCGGCGCCGAGGGTGCCCTCACACCTCAAGGGCAGAAGGATCAGGCAGGCGCCGCATCGAGCGGCGGCGACATCGGCGCACGGCTGATGCTGGTCATTCTGTGCCTGGTCTGGGGCATCACCTGGCCGGTGATGAAAATCGCGCTCAATGAAATCCCGCCGCTGTCGATGCGGGCGGCCACCGCCGCCATTTCGGCGCTGACCATGTTCATCATCTGCCTCGTTAGACGCCGCAGCTTCCGCATTCCGGACACCCGGACCTGGGCGCATATCTTCGTCATGTCGCTTCTTAATATCGTCGCCTTCAGCCTCCTTAGCGCCTACGCGCAAATCGCTTCCGACACATCGAGGGTCGCCGTTCTCACCTACACCATGCCGGTCTGGACGGTGCTGTTGGCCTGGGCGACGCTTGGCGAGCGCCTCACGCGGGTTCAGGCGATCGCCGTCGCGCTGAGCATCGCCGGGCTTGCCATCCTGATCTACCCGCTGGCGCGCGGCAGCCTGCCGCTCGGTACCCTGTTCGCAATCGTGGCCGGCCTGAGCTGGGCCGCCGGCACGGTCTACGTGAAGTGGGCGGACATCAAGGCCGACCCGCTCGGCGTGACCAGTTGGCAGCTGACGTTCGCCTTCCTGGTCATCGCCGCGTTCCTCGTCTTATTCGAGGGCCGGCTCGATCTCGAAGCCGCTCACGCCGGCGCGCTCTTCGCCACAGTATTCACCGGGATCGCAGGCAGCGCCGTGGCCTATGCCCTGTGGTTCGAGATCGTGCGACGGTTGCCGGCCGCGACGGCGTCGCTTGGCGCACTCGGCAGCCCGGCGATCGGCGTCGTCAGCTCGATCCTGATCCTGGGCGAGCGCCCGACCGCCGCCGACGCCGCAGGCTTCGCGCTGATCCTGGCGGCGTCGGCCTGTGTCGTGCTCGGCCCGCCGTCGCAGCAGGCTACGGCTTGATGCCTTGCGCCAATTCGGCAAGGCGCAAGACCATCGCGCTTTGCGGATCGGCAAGCGGCGCGATCACGGTGAAGTGGTTGCCGGGGAGTTCTTGGTAGCGCGTTTCGGCGCCGACCTGCCGCCACGCCTGCGCCAGGGTCTGGCTCTGGCGCTTGAATTCGTCTGACTCGCCGTCGCCGACCACCGCATCGAACGCGCGGCCGGGCGCCACCAGCCAGAACAGCGGCGACATCCGGCGGGCCTCCTCGGCGTTAAGGCGCAAATCCTGATTCATCGTCAGGCCGGTGAGCGGCGACAAATCGAACAGGCCGGAAATGGCATAGCCCACCGGCACCAGATCGGGCGGCGCCCTGGGGTAGAGCGAGCGCCAATCGGTCGCGACCATGGCAGCGGCGAGGTGACCGCCGGCCGAGTGGCCATAGACCATCACCCGCCGGCCGAGCCGCTGCCATAGAAACAGGCAAGCCCGCCGAATCTGCTCGACGATCGCAGCGATGGTCACGATCGGACACAGATCATAGCCCGCGACCGCCACGGCAACGCCGCGGCCGTTCAAGCCGCGCGCCGAATGGCTGAAGTAGGACGGGTCGAGCGCGCGCCAGTAACCGCCGTGGAGAAAGATCGCGAGCGGGGCCGGACCGCCGGCCTCGGGCGCCTCGGGCAGGAAGAGGTCGAGCGTCTGGCGCGGTGTGTCGCCATAGGACAGGCCGAGCTCGGCCCGGTCGCGCTTGAGCGCCTCAGCGCGATAATCCTCGGCGTCGCGCGCCCAGCGCGCAAAGATTTCCGGATGCTCGGGCACGCTGGCGCGAACATTGTACTCGGCCTCATAATCGATCGCCGCCATTGCCGTCTCTCCGCAGACTGCCGCGAGATTGCGGCAAGGGCGTTGCGCCGGCAAGCCGCGAGACCTAAGAAATCATCGAGTACCGACGCAAGGTCGCCCATGAAAGTCGACGGCAAACCCATGCGCACGATCTGGCTCGAGCCGGACGGCTGGTCGGTCGGCATCATCGACCAGACGGCGTTGCCGCATCGTCTCATCACCGCGCGGCTGACCACGCTCGAGGATGTGGCCCATGCGATCCGCGCCATGATGATCCGCGGCGCGCCACTGATCGGCGCAACCACCGCTTACGGCGTCTGTCTCGCGCTGCGCGCGGATCCCTCCGACGAATCGCTCGAACGCGCCTGCACGGTGCTCGCCGCCACCCGGCCGACCGCGATCAATCTGAAATGGGCGCTCGACGAGATGGTAGCGGCGGTGCGCAACCGACCGCGCACCGAGCGCACCGCCGCCGCCTATCGCCGCGCCGCCGAGATTTGCGAGGACGACGTTGCGATCAACACCGCGCTCGGCCACGCCGGGCTGCCGCTCATCGAAGCCATCGCTGCACACAAGAAGCCCGGCGAGCGGGTCAACGTGCTCACGCATTGCAATGCCGGCTGGCTGGCGACCGTCGACGTCGGCACGGCAACGGCGCCGATCTACACCGCGCACGACAAGGGTGTCGCCGTCCACGTGTTCGCCGACGAGACCCGGCCGCGCAACCAGGGCGCTTCGCTGACCGCCTGGGAGCTCGGCCAGCACGGCGTGCCGCATACGCTGATCGCCGACAATACCGGCGGCCATCTGATGCAGCACGGCCAGGTCGACTTGGTCATCGTCGGTACGGACCGGGTCACCGCCAACGGCGACGTCTGCAACAAGATCGGCACCTATCTCAAAGCACTCGCCGCGCACGACAACAACGTGCCGTTCTACGTCGCCCTGCCCTCCCCGACCATCGATTTCGCCTTGGCCGACGGCGTTTCCGAGATCCCGATCGAGGAGCGCGGCGCCGAAGAGGTCGCGACTGTGACCGGCCGCACCGCCGACGGCCGCATCGAGACCGTGCGCATAGCGCCCAACGGCTCGCCGGTGGCGAATTACGGCTTCGACGTGACGCCCGCCCGCCTAGTGACCGGACTCATCACCGAGCGCGGCGTGATCGCGGCTTCGCGCGCCGCGCTGGCGGGGGCTTTTCCGGAGCGCGCCGCCGCGGCAGAATGAGCGTTCTCCAACCGTGGGTTGCCCACCCCGATTGCGTGGCGTGCGTAAGCTTGACGTTCGACCCTCGACCAACCTGCCGCTTCCCGGAATTCTGAGCATGGGCGTCAATCTCTTGACTGCTTCGCCGCCGGTCGACGGCCGGCAGTCGCAGACTGCGCTGGCGATCGCCCGCGGCACGGCGCGGCACCTGCACGCGCTCGGCTATTCCGTTGTCAGCGAGCTGCCGCTGCCTTCCGGCCGCCGCGCCGATCTCGTTGCCCTCGGCGGCGACGGCGAAATCCTGATCGTCGAGATCAAATCGTCGATCGCCGATTTTCGCGCCGATCAGAAGTGGATGGACTACCGGCTGCATTGCGACCGGCTGTTCTTCGCCACCATCGTCGACGTTCCGAGCGAGATATTTCCCGCTGACGCCGGGCTCATTGTCGCCGACGCCTTCGGCGCAACGATCCTTTACGAGGCGCCCGAGCACCGGCTTCAGGCGGCGCGGCGCAAGACCATCATGCTGCGCTTTGCTCATGCCGCCGCATTGCGCCTGCAGGCGCTCGCCGATCCGCAGGGACCTTACGGCGGAGAGAGCTGAGGCGGGCGGACAGGCCTCGCGTTACGAGCCTCCGGCCAGCGCCTTTTCGATCTCGGGCTTCAGCATCGAAACGAAATTGTCGGCGGTGATCGGCCCAACCAGTTTGTAGGCGATGCGGGCGTCACGGCCGACCACGAAGGTTTCCGGCACGCCATAGACGCCCCATTCGATCGCAGCGCGGCCGTTCTCGTCGGCGCCGGTGGCGACAAACGGATTGCCGTA
>JASHXX010000172.1 GCA_030043335.1 Xanthobacteraceae bacterium | reverse complement strand
CCCGCCGTGACCGCGCCCCCGACACCGCAACGCATCGCCGCGCTGCGCCGCTTCAACCGCTTCTATACGCGGCAGATCGGGGTCCTGCGCCGCACCTATCTCGACAGCGGTTATGCGCTCGGCGAGCTGCGCGTGCTTTACGAGATCGCACACGGCAACGCGCCGACGGCAACCGACATCGCCCGCGCGCTCGATTTCGATCCGGCGTATCTCAGCCGCGTTCTGCGCAATTTCGAGAAACGCCGGCTGATCACGCGGCGCACCTCGGCGACCGACGCGCGGCAAAGCCACCTCACCTTGACCGGGCGCGGCCGGCAAGTGTTCGCGCCGCTGGAGCGGCGCACACAGCGACAGGCCGGCGCCATGCTGGAAGAGCTTTCCGCCGCCGAGCAGGCGCGCCTCGTCGCGGCGATGGCGACGATCGAAAGCCTGATCGGGCGGGGACAGCCTGCGCCCGCGCCCGACTTGCGCTACATCCTGCGCGCGCCGAAGCCCGGCGATTTCGGCTGGATGATCGCCCGCCACGCCGAGCTCTACGCCGCGGAATATGGCTGGATCGCACCGTTCGAGGGCCTGTGCGCGCAGATCGTCGCCGACTTCGCCAACGACAACGACCCCAAACGCGAGCGCTGCTGGATCGCCGAAATGAACGGCGAGAATGTCGGCTGCGTGATGCTGGTCAAGGATAAGCCCGGCGTCGCCCGCATCCGCCTGCTGCTCGTCGACCCCAAGGCGCGCGGGCTCGGTCTCGGCGCGCGGCTCATTGACGAATGCATCGCATTCGCGCGCCGCGCCGGCTACCGGAAGATCACGCTATGGACCCACAGCGTGCTCGCCGCCGCGCGGCACATTTATCAGCAGGCCGGCTTCAAGCTCACCGGCACGGAACAGCACCGCAGCTGGAGCAAGCCGGTGGTCAGCGAGTTCTGGGATTTGCAGCTGTAACCGCAGCGGCTGTTTATCTTGAGCTGCCGGCGCGCGCAGCGCGGACCTCGAGATGCCGCCCGAGCGATGTTAGCCCGATTGCGTACGCGCCTTCGGCCGGCGCAAATGCTCGTCGAGCCGCGGCATGATCTCGACGAAATTGCAGGGCCCGTAGCGGTAGTCGAGCTGGTGCACCAGGATCTCGTCCCAGGCGTCCCGGCAGGCGTTGGGCGAGCCGGGTAGGCAGAAGATGTAGGTCGAGCCGGCCACGCCGGCGGTGGCGCGCGACTGGATCGCCGAGGTGCCGATCTTCGGAAAGCTCACCACCAGGAACAGGGCGGAGAACGCGTCCATGCGCTTGTCGAACAGCGGCTCGACCGCTTCCGGGGTGACGTCGCGGCCGGTAAATCCGGTGCCGCCGGTGGTGATGATCACGTCGATGCCGGGGTCGGCGATCCAGGCTTTGACTCGCGCGCGGATCGCGTCGACCTCGTCGGCAACGATGCCGCGCTCGGCGACGAAATGGCCGGAGGCGGTGATGCGCTGCACCAGCAGCGCGCCCGATCTGTCGTCCTTGAGGCTGCGGCTGTCGGAGATCGTCAGCACCGCGAATTTGAGCGGCACGAATTCCTTGGTCTCGTCGAGCCCGGGCATGGGTACACCTTAACGAAAAACGCCTTACGCGTCATTACCTTAGACCTCCAGCCCGTGCCCTGCCAAGCGTGCGCGAGGCGGCGCTAGAGTGCATCCGCCGACATCGTGTCGCAGGCCGAGACCTTGCCCTGATTGAAGCCGATCATGAACCAGCGCTTGCGCTGTTCCGAGGTACCGTGGGTGAAGGCGTCAGGCACGACATAGCCCTGGGCCTGCTTTTGCAGCCGGTCGTCGCCGATCGCGGAGGCGGTCTGCAGCGCCTGGTCGACGTCGCCGGGATCGAGGAAATTGTGCTTCTGCTGGGCCCGGTTCGCCCACACGCCGGCGAGGCAATCGGCCTGCAGCTCGACCCGGACCTGCAGGCGGTTCGATTCGGCCTTGCTGGCCGAGGCCTGCTGCGCCTCCATCACCCGCGGCAGAATGCCGAGCTCGTCCTGGACGTGATGGCCGACCTCGTGCGCGATCACATAGGCCTCGGAGAACCGGCAGGCGCTGCTGTTGGTGCAGCCGCCGAACTTGCTCTGCAGGTCGTTGAAGAAGGCGGTGTCGAGATAGATGCGCTGGTCGCGCGGGCAATAGAACGGTCCCATCGCCGATTGGGCGAAGGCGCAGGGCGTCGGCTCGGAGCCGGAGAACAGCCGCAGTTTCGGCGGATGATAGGTTTTGCCGGCGGCGGCGAAGATCTCGGTCCAGCGATCCTCGGTATCGCCGAGCACCATGGCGACGAACTTGCCGGTCGGATCCTTCGGCGTGCCGGCGGAGACCGGCGGAGCGTCGCTGGTCTGCTGCGAGGGCGTGCCGCCGGTGAGGATCTGCGCGCCGTTGAGCAGCACGCTCGGATCGATGCCGAAATACCAGCTGATCAGCCCGATGATGATGACGGTGCCGATGCCGAGGCCGCCTGCCCCGCCCGGAATGCCGCCGCGCGAGGCGCTCGCCACGCGATCGTCCTCGACATTGTCGCTCGGACGAAAATCGTCGGTGCGCATCTGTCACTCTCCCTTTGCTCTTTTTGCTCCCTTCGCCAGGCCGCGGACGCTCTCTGTTGGCCGCAGTCATGGTCGCGCCGAAAATTTGCCGCGCCGGCGCCGCGATTAACCAACTGTTTCCCGGCATAAATTGCCTAGCGCACGCGTTCGCCGATTAAGCCGATCTTTACCTTGCAGCGACATCATCCGCTTGTCGGTTGTAGGTCCCGCGTCGCCGACCGCGTCGCCTGAGTCAGAGTTCTGAGTCATGGTTGTGTCGCGTCGCGGGGCGTCCGTAAGGGCGCCCCGCGTGAGTTTGGAGTTGCCTCAGACCGCACACATCCTGATCGGCGATTGCGTTGCCGAGATGGCGAAAATCCCGGCCGCATCGGTCGATCTCGTCTTCGCCGATCCGCCGTACAATCTGCAGCTCCAGGGCGACCTCAAGCGTCCCGACGATTCGCGGGTCGACGCCGTCGACGACGATTGGGACAAGTTCGCAAGCTTCTCCGCCTATGACGATTTCACCTGCGCCTGGCTCACCGCCTGCCGCCGCGCGATGAAGCCGAACGCCACGCTCTGGGTGATCGGTTCCTATCACAATATCTTCCGCGTCGGCGCGCTCCTCCAGGACCTCGGCTTCTGGATCCTCAACGACATCGTCTGGCGCAAATCCAACCCGATGCCGAATTTCCGCGGCCGGCGCTTCACCAATGCGCACGAGACCCTGATCTGGGCGGCGCGCGAGCCGGCGGCGAGGAATTATACGTTCAATTACGAGGCGCTGAAAGCCGG
>JASHXX010000171.1 GCA_030043335.1 Xanthobacteraceae bacterium | reverse complement strand
GTCGAGCTCGGGACGGCCCGCGGAGCTTGGCGGCGGCGCATAGCGCTTGTCCGGCTTGGCGGCGAGCGTCGGCCGCATTGCCGCCGATTTCGCCGCCTGGATGAAGGCGGCGCCGAACGCGTTGAGGTTCGGCTCGACGCCGCGGCCGCCCAGTTTTATGATCGTCTCGAAGCTGTCGCGCTCGAAGGGGAGCGCACCGGCGGCGGCGAGCGCGCCGAACAGGCAGGCCGAGATCACGCTGTTGTTGCGGTTCGCCAGCACGTCCATGTCGAAGGCGATGACGCGTTTTGCCGCCACGTCGGCTGCCTCGATCACCACGTTCGGGTCGGCGATGGCGTCGCCGGGCTTCTCCTTCTCAGCGACCGCATAAAGGCGATGCGTCGAGGCGATCAAGGTCGAGCGGTCGGGAGTGACGAGGCCGCGCAGGATCGAACGCCCGGCCTCCATCAGCTCGGCGGCGAGCACGACATCGACTTCGCCCGGCGCCGGCATCAGCGACAGGATTGGCGCCCGGCCGCCCTTCGGCGGCATCATCTCGACATAATAGAGCGTGGCGCCGGTGCGCTGCGCCACGCCCGGAACCGAGGTCGATTGCGCGTGCCAGCCCTGCGACTCGGCAAGCGCCACGATCCAGTCGGACAGCACGCCGCCGCCCTGGCCGCCGGTGGCGAGAATGGCGATGCAGATCGGCCGTTCGGTCGTGATCCTCGTCGGCATGCGCGAAAGATCGTTCATGGCAACGCAGTTCCGCGTCAGTCGGCGAACGCGACGCGCCGCGCCTCGCGCCGGCCCTGCAGATAGGAAATCACCGCGCGGCGGAATCCGGAAACGAAGCGATCCCACCAGTTCGGATTGTGGATGATGTCGGCGCGGTAGAACGAGGGGCAGAGCACGGCCGCTTCCGCGACCTCGCCGCAATTGCCGCAGCCGACGCAATTATTGTCGATCGCCGCGACCGGATCATCCTTGAGCGGATCGTCGGTGTGCTTGACCGAGAGCGACGGACAGCCGGACAGCCGAATGCAGGCGTGATCGCCGGTGCAGACGTCCTCGTCGACCCCGAAGCGCTCGCGCACCATGCGCCGCCCGTCGCGCACCGATTTCTGGAACAGTGGCTTCACCCGGCGCTGCTTGTTGAGCATGCATTCGGAGGAGGCGACGATCACCTTGGGGCCGCCCTCCGTCGTGGTCAGCGCCTCGCGCAGGGTGTCGCGCATGCGCGCGACATCATAGGTGCGGTCGATGTGTCGGACCCATTTGACGCCGACGCCTTTGACCGCATCGACGATGGTGTTGTTGGTCGAGCGCGCCGCGTTGACTGCGCGCGACGACATGATGTCCTGGCCGCCGGTCGCCGCCGAATAAAAATTGTCGACCACCATGATGACGCCGTCATGCTTGTTGTAGACGGCGTTGCCGATCGATGAGGAAAGGCCGTTGTGCCAGAAGCCGCCGTCGCCGATGATCGAGATCGGCTTCTTGTCGGCCTTGACGTTGAAGGCGGACGATGACGCCGGGCCGAGGCCGTAGCCCATGGTGGTGCCGCCGATGTTGAACGGCGGCAGGCTCGCGAACAGATGGCAGCCGATATCGCCGGCGATCTGATGCTGGCCGAGCTTCTGCTGGACGAGCTTCATCGCCGCGAAGATCGGCCGCTCCGGGCAGCCGACGCAGAAGCTCGGCGGCCGCGGCGGCACCGTCTTGGCAAGCTCCTTGACCTTCGGATCGGCGAGGACCGCGGAGGCGTCGGGCGGCGGCGGCGCATTGCCAAGCAGGCCACGCCCGTAGAGCTCGAGGAAGCTTTTGATGCCCTTGGTCACGACCTGCGGCGTGTATTCGCCGGCCATCGGCAGCACGTCCTTGCCGCTGATCCTGGTCTGGATATCGCGGCGGCGCAGAATCGTGTTCAACGCCTGCTCGATGAATTCGGGCTGGCCCTCCTCGACCATGAGGATCGCCCTTTTGTTGGCGGCGAACGCGGCGACCTCGTCGTCGATCAACGGGTAGGTGACGTTGAGGCAATAGATCGGCACCGCGGTCTCGCCATAGACGTCGGCAAGGCCGAGCTGTTGCAGCGAGCGCATTACCGAATTGTACATGCCGCCCTGAACGACGATGCCGACATCGGCGGTCTCGGGGCCGAAGAACTCGTTGAGCCTGCGCTCCTTGATGAATTTGACCGCGGCCGGCCAGCGTTGCTCGATCTTCTCGCGCTCGTGCAGATAGGAGGCCGGCGGCAACACCACGCGCTCGGTGTCGCGCCGCGGATGTTCCAGCGCCTCGCGCAAGGTGAAGCTCGGCTTCTTGTTGTCCTTGGCCATGAAGCGGCCGTGGACATGACAGGCGCGGATGCGCACCTCGAGCATCACCGGCGTGTGCGACGCCTCGGACAGCTCGAAGCCTTGTTCGACGGCGCGCACGATCGTCGGCAGGTCCGGCCGCGGATCGAGCAGCCAGACCTGCGATTTCATTGCGAACGGATGCGAGCGCTCCTGCATGATCGAGGAGCCTTCGCCATAGTCCTCGCCAATGATGATCAGCGCGCCGCCATTGACGCCGCCGGACGCAAGATTGGCGATGGCATCGGAGGCGACGTTGATGCCGACCGGCGCCTTGAACGTCACCGCGCCGCGGATCGGATACATGACCGAGGCGGC
>JASHXX010000018.1 GCA_030043335.1 Xanthobacteraceae bacterium | reverse complement strand
GCCATCGGGGTGTGGTGGAAGAAGCGCATGAAGCGGATTTCGGCGGCGCGCTGCGGATCGGTGCCGTGGTCGCGGGCGCGGTTGAGCACCAGCGTGCGCGAGGCGCCAGGGCTGCCGTCGGCGCCGAAGGCAACCCTGTGGTGGAGGCGAACCGGCAAAGTGCGGCCGTTGCGGGTTTTCAGATCGAGGTCGAGCACCTCGGTCCTGATCTCGCCCGGGGCGGCGCGCAGCGTGGTCAGCAGCGCTGCGCCGTCGCCGGCCACGAGGTCGGTGAGCTTGAGGCCACCGGAGCCGACCTGGGCCAGGTCCTGATCGAGCCAGTTGGCGAGGGTGGCGTTGAGGTAGACCACGTCGCCCCTGGGGTCGACGGAAAAGAACCCGGCCGGCGCGTGATCGAGATAGTCGATCGCGTGCTGCAACTCCTGAAAGACGTTCTCCTGTCGTTCGCGCTCGCGAGAGACGTCGGTGAGCGACCACACCGTCAGCCGGCTCGCGTGCTTGCCGCCGCCGAGCGGCCGCACCCGCAGCCGCAGCCAGCGCGCCGGCCGACCGTGCAGCCCGGCGACGCGTACCTCCTCCTGCAGCCGCTTGCCTTCGCGCGCCGCCTTGAGGAGCCGATAGATCGCCTCGGAGGCGTCGGCGTCGCCGATGAAGACGCGCTCGACCGGCCGCATGTCTTTGGCCTCGGCCGCGCCGATCAGCTCGAGATAGGCCGCGTTGGCGTAGACCACGCCGCCGCCGCGATCGGTGACGGCGATACCGTCGAAGGATTCATCGACCACGGCCTTGAGCAGCGGGCTTCCCGCTTCCGCCGCCGGCAGCCGCAGGATGCCGCCGGCCAGCGCGAACAGCGAGAACACGCCGACCGTCGCCAGCACCGCGAGGAAGATGAGGATATAGGGCTCGGCATTGTTGCGGCCGAGCATCACGATCGCGGTTGCGCTGCCGACCACCGCCGCGGCGACGAGAAGCACCAGGATGACGCTGCCGCCGCGCGCCGCCGCGCTGCGGTCGATCGCCTTGCGCGCGGGCCCGGCGCCGGCGGTACCCTCGGTCATGCCTTGCGTCGTCATCCCCGCCCTGCCGCCCGGTTCCTCCCCCGCAATGCGGGGGAAGATAAACCCTCGTGCCTCTTGCGCGGCCGATAGGCAAGGGGGTTCGCAAGGCGCTTCACAGCGGCCCGCCTACGGCGTGGCGCAGCCTCATGATGTAGCCGATGATTTCGGCAACGGCGCGGTAATGCTCGGCCGGGATCTCCTGGTCGATCTCGACGGTGCCGTGCAGCGCGCGGGCCAGCGGCGGATTCTCGACCACGGGAATGCCGTGCTGTTGCGCCACCTCGCGGATCTTGCGGGCGATGAGATCGACGCCCTTGGCAACGCAGACCGGCGCGTTCATGCCGCGCTCGTATTGCAGGGCGACGGCAAAATGCGTCGGGTTGGTGATGACGACCGAGGCCTTCGGCACTGCCGCCATCATCCGCTTGCGCGCGCGCGCGATGCGCAATTGCCGCAGCTTGCCCTTGATCGCCGGATCGCCCTCGGTCTGGCGGAATTCCTCCTTCATCTCCCGCACCGACATCTTCTGCCGCTCGAACCATTGCCGGTATTGGAACAGGTAGTCGGCGGCGGCGACGACGGCGAGAATCGCCAGCACGGTGCCGAGCATCTGGGTGGCGAGCGTCAGCGTGAACGGCATGATCGCCGCCGGATCCTTGCCGACGAGGCCGATCAGGCGATAGCGCTGCGGCCACAGCAGCGAGGTCATCACCGCGCCGATGACGGCGAGCTTGGCGAGACCCTTGGCGAAATTGGCGAGCGCCTGGCGCGAGAACAGCCGCTCAAGCCCGGCGGCCGGGGAGACGCGGGCCGCGCGCGGCAGGATCGTCTCGACCGAGAACAGCAGGCGGTGCTGGATCACACTGCCGGCGAGCGCGGCGAGGCACAGAAGCAGCACGGGAATGCCGAGCGCCGCCAGCACCGCCATCGCCACGTTCCGGATCAAAACCGCGAGCGAAGGCCCGTCGGTTTGAACCTGCCAGGAATGGGCGATCAGGCCGCGGAACGTCGCTTCGAGCGTTGCGGCCATTGGCGGCGCGAACACCATCAGCACGAAGGTACCGCCGGCGATCATGAACCAGGTGTTGACCTCCGCACTCTTGACGACGTCGCCGCGCTTGATCGCTTCCTCGAGCCGCTTCGGCGTCGGGTCTTCTGTGCGCTCGGTATCGTCGCGTTCGTCGGCCATCGCCGCCGCTCACCCGTGCGGAGCGAGCGCGCTCAGGACGCCGCCGGCATAGTCAAGGAACAGTCCCATCATCGCGCCGAGCACCAGCACCAGGAGCATGAAACCGACGAGAATCGAGAGCGGCAGCGCGACGAAGAACACCTGCATCTGCGGCATCAGCCGCGACAGCACGCCCAGCCCGATATTGAACAGCAGGCCGAACGCCAGGAACGGCGCCGAGAGCTGAATGCCGATACGGAAGGCGCCGGCAACGGTGCGGGTGACGAGCGCGGCGGCGTCGCCGACCGACGGCAGATCGCCCGGCGCGAACAGCATGTAGCTGTCGTTCAAGGCGGCGATGACGAGGTGATGCATGTTGGTTGCGAAAATGAGCGTCAAGCCGAGCATGGTCAGGAAATTGCCGACGATGGCGCCCTGCTCGCCCTGGGTCGCGTCGAAACCGGTGACGAAGCCGAGGCCGAGCTGCTGGGCGATGACCGCGCCGGCGACCTCGAGCGCGGAGATCGTCAGCCGCGCGGTGAGCCCGAGCACGGCGCCGACCAGAATCTCCTCGATCAGCGTGACCAGGGCCGGTCCGAGCGCGGCCGGATCGATGCGATAGGCGTTGCGGTGCAGCGGCAGCAGCACCGCGGCGAGCACCAGGGCGAAAGTGAGCCGCATCCGCGCCGAGACGTTCTGCTCGCCGAGCGCGGGCAGCAGCATCAGCATGGTGCCGACGCGGGCGAATACCAGGAGGAACGCGGCGGCGAGCGCCGGCAGGAATGACACGTCAATGCGCACGGCCGCAAACCCGCTCAGCCATTGGTGATGTGCGCGGTGAGCCGCAGAAAATTGGCGTGCAGCACGTCGGCCATGAACGGCAGCGCGATCAGCATGGCGAGGAAGATGGCGAGTATCTTCGGCACGAAGACGAGCGTCGTTTCCTGGATCTGGGTGAGCGCCTGGAACAGCGACACCACGACGCCGATGATCAATCCGACCAGCATCAGGGGCGCGGCGACCAGGACCAGCGTCACAATCGCATCGCGCGCCACGTCCAGCACTTCCGGTCCGGTCATGCTGCCTCCCCTGCCCCGGGCTCAGATCGGCATCTTGAGAATGTCCTCGTAGGCGGCAATCACCTTATCGCGCACCGAAACGAGCGTCTGGACAGCGGTCTCGCTTTCCGCCACCGCGGTGACGACGTCGATCATGTTGGCTTTGCCCGTGGCGACGGCCTGCGCCTGGGCATCGGATTGGCGTCCGGCCTGCGACACGGCGTCGATCACGTTGTTGAGGACGGAGCCGAAGCTCAATCCGCCATCCGAGGCCGCCGGATCGCGACCGAGATTGGCGGTCTGCTCGCCCATGCGCGCGAGCGCGGCATAGGCATTGGCGGCCGCGGTCGGTGTCGGCATCATTCACCTCCTTCGCAGGCTCACACCGCTCATCCCCGCGAACGCGCCGCAGCTCCGGCGGAGCGCGGTCGGGTCGCGGGGACGAGCGGATGGGACAAGCTCATTGGGGCGCATCAAGCTCCCCTCAGCTCTTGAGGATATCGAGCGTGCGCTGCAGCATGCGGCGCGTCGCGGTGATGACGTTGAGATTGGCTTCGTAGGAACGCTGCGCGTCGCGGAAGTCGGTCATCTCGACGAGGGGATTCACGTTCGGGTATTTGACGTCGCCCCTGGTGTCGGCGATCGGATTGTCGGGCTCGTGCTTGACGCGGAAATCGGAGCGGTCGGTCGCGATCTGGCCGAGCGCGACCACGTTGGCGCCAAGCTCCCGATCGAGATGGGTGCGGAAGCTGACGATCCGGCGCCGGTAGGGATCGCCGCCGCGCACCTGCGCCGTCGAGTCCGAATTGGCGATGTTCTCCGAGATGATGCGCATGCGTCCGGCCTGAGCATGCATGCCGGTCGCGGCGATGGCGATCGATTTGATGAAGTCCATCATGGCTGGCTCACCGCGCCGAATCACTGCGCCAAGTCGCTGGCGGCTCGCGGACCAAGCTCATTTGCCGAGTGCCGTCTTGATGAGCGTGAGACTGTGCGTATAGATCGAGGTCACCGCGTCATAATCCATCTGGTTGCCCGCGAGTTTGAGCATCTCATCCTCGTGGCTCACCGCGTTGCCGCGCGGCCGCACTTCGTAATGCGGTTCGCCGCTCTCGGAGAACTGGGTGCCGCCGCCGGCGCTGGCGCCGAGATGGCCCGCATCGGTGCGCGCGAGCGTGAGCGAGGCGGATTGCTGCAGCATGTGCTCGAAATTCGGCGGCGCCAGATCGCGGGCGTGGTAGTTCGGCGTGTCGACGTTGGCGACGTTTTCGGCCAAAATGCGCTGGCGCTCCTGATGCCACTGCATGCGCGCGCGCAGCATCGACAAGATCGGAATATCGGAAATCGGCATCGGTGGCCCACCCTGGCTGACCGGGCAGACTTTGCCGGGCCTATGGTTAATGGCCGGTTAAACCCGGGTTCCGAGGCGATTTGCCATTAAACCGCCGTTTACCATGAGAATGCTGATCGTTTCGGAGATCAGGGTTGAAATCCCCCACAGCCTTTAATTCTTTGTTAGTATTCGGGGCGGCAAATGTTACCGACGCCGTTAACCATTGGGAACCGATGGGCCGGCGAAGACGCGGGAGAACGGCGGATGTTCGA
>JASHXX010000170.1 GCA_030043335.1 Xanthobacteraceae bacterium | reverse complement strand
TCATCGGCAATTGCTCGACAAGGATCGACGCCAAGACCGGCGAGATCACCGACCCGCAGACGGTGGAAATCATCCGCCAGCAGCTCGCCGCCTTCGCCAAATTCGTCGCGGAGCTCGGCGGCACAAATTGATCCGGGAAACCAGGTGGGCGCTGAACGCGCGCCCGCGCTATTTCCGCCGGCAGGCACGTTCTTTATAGTCCGGTCTCCGGAGAACCACCGTCAGTTCCGTGGAGGCCCCTATGGCGGTCGCGACCGCGAGGAAATCGGGCAACGGCAAACCCGGCCCCAAGCACAACATCGAGGCGATGCGCCAAGCCTATTACCAGCGCATCGCCAAGCACCACATGACGCCGCTGTGGACGGTGATGAGTTCGCTCATCACCGAGGAGCCGGTGACGCGTTGCGCGCCGGCGATCTGGCATTTTAACGATGTGAAGGCGCTGGTGATGGAATCGGGCGGCCTGATCAGCGCCGAGGAGGCGAAACGCCGGGTGCTGATCCTCGAGAACCCGGCGCTGCGCGGGGAATCGCGCGTCACCAATACGCTCTTCGCCGGCATTCAGATGATTCTGCCCGGCGAGGTCGCGCCGGCGCACCGCCACGCGCCGTCGGCGATCCGCTTCGTGCTCGACGGCGAGGGCGCCTACACCGCGGTCGAGGGCGAGAAGGCTTTGATGTCGCCCGGCGATTTCGTCATCACCGCGAGCTGGGCGCCGCACGACCACGGCAACAGCTCGAAAAAGCCGATGCTCTGGCTCGACGTGCTCGACGTGCCCACGGTCAATTTCTTCGAGACCTCGTTTGCCGAGGATTTCGACGATCCGATGCAGCAGACCACGCGGCAGAATGGCGACTCGCTGAGCTTCTATGGCTCGGGCGTGCTTCCGGACGGCACGGCGGCCAAGAACCTTGCAACCAACCGGACCCCGATCATCAATTACACCTATGCGCGCACCCGCCCGATTACCGAACGCATGCTCAAGGCAGGCGAAATCGACAAGTGTCACGGCGCCCGCGTGCGCTATGCCAATCCGATTACCGGCGGTCCGGTGCTGCCGACCATGGGCGCCAATCTCACCATGCTGCCGAAGGGTTTCCGCGGCGAGCCTTACCGCTCGACCGACGGCGCCATCTTCGTCTGCGTCGAGGGTGAAGGCACGACCGACGTGGACGGCGAGACGCTCGCCTGGGGCCAGAACGACGTGTTCGTGGTGCCGCCGTGGAAGCGCTATGCCCACAGTGCGCACAAGCAATCGGTGCTGTTCTCGATCTCCGACCGCCCCGCGCAAGAAGCGCTCGGCATTTGGCGCGAGGGAAAGTGAAGGTTGGCGCGGGCGCTGCCAGCGCAAAAAGAAGCCATCATTGCGTGCGCCTATGCCGCGGGCGGGCGTCATCATTCACCACAACAGACGGGAACAGGGAATGCGGGTCACTTCAGTGGGTAAAATACTGCTGCCGGCGGTCGCGGCTGCCGTGATCTTGGGCGGTTCCGGCGCCGCATAGGCGCGCATGACGCGGCCGGCGTCCGTCGACTGCGTCTTCCATGGCAAGGTCCTCGCCAATGGTCGGTGGTGTTCGTACCGCTGCGACCGCGCCGGCACCACGTGCGCGCAGCAATCGTGCTGGGACGGCCAATGCGTCCAACGGCTCGACTGCACCGAGCCGTTCTGCACCTCAAGGTGCGGCTGATTTCACTCCGTTTCGCCGGCCGAGTGCCCTTCAGGCGGGGCTTGCGGGTCGCGTGGGAAGCGCGTACCGCAGTCCGTGTGAGGCACACGGCCCGACCGCGACGATGGACGCACCGGCGCATAAGAAATCGAAGCTGATCAAGGGCGCGACCGGCGACTGGGAAGCGGTCATCGGCATGGAGGTCCATGCCCAGGTGACCGCGCGGGCGAAACTGTTCTCCGGCGCGGCGACGGCGTTCGGCGGCGCGCCGAATTCGCACGTCTCGCTCGTCGATGCCGCGATGCCCGGCATGCTGCCGGTGATCAACGAGGAATGCGTGCGCCAGGCGGTGCGCACCGGGCTTGGCCTCAACGCCCGGATCAACAGCAAGTCGGTGTTCGACCGGAAAAATTACTTCTATCCGGATCTGCCGCAGGGCTACCAGATCAGCCAATACAAGTCGCCGATCGTGGGCGAGGGCGAAGTCGCGGTCGACATGCCCGACGGCGAGACCGTGCGGGTCGGCATCGAGCGGCTCCATCTCGAGCAGGACGCCGGGAAATTCCTGCACGACCAGCATGCCACGATGTCGCTCGTCGACCTCAACCGCGCCGGCGTGGCGCTGATGGAGATCGTCACCAAGCCCGATCTGCGCTCGGCCGAGGAGGCCAAGGCCTTCCTCGCCAAGCTGCGCACCATTCTGCGCTACCTCGGTACCTGCGACGGCGACATGGAGAAGGGCCATCTGCGGGCCGACGTCAACGTCTCGGTGCGCCGGCCGGGCGGGCCTTTCGGCACGCGGTGCGAGATCAAGAACCTCAACTCGATCCGCTTCATCGGCCAGGCGATCGAGCACGAGGCGTGGCGACAGATCGGGATCATCGAGGATGGCGGCACGGTCGAGCAGGAGACCCGGCTGTTCGATCCGGAGAAAGGCGACACGCGCTCGATGCGCGCCAAGGAGGAGGCGCACGACTACCGCTATTTTCCCGATCCGGACTTGTTGCCGCTCGAGCTTGCCCCGTCGCTCGTCGCCGATCTCAAGGCGCAGCTGCCGGAATTGCCGGATGAGAAAAAGGCGCGCTTCATCCGCGACTACGCGCTGACGGGCTACGACGCCGGCGTGCTGGTCGCCGAGCGCGAGACCGCGGACTATTTCGAAGCGGTGGCAAAGGGCCGCGACGCCAAGGCGGCCGCAAATTGGGTGATCAACGAATTGTTCGGGCGGCTGAACAAGGACGGCCACGGCATCGAAGCCTCGCCAGTCAGCGCGGTGCAGCTCGGAACCATTCTCGATCTGATCGGCGACGGCACGATTTCCGGCAAGATCGCCAAGGACGTGTTCGAAATCGTCTGGAGCGAGGGCGGCGACCCGCGCGCGATCGTCGACGAGCGCGGCTTGAAGCAGGTGACCGACGTTGCGGCGCTTGAAAAGCTCATCGAGGACGTCGTCGCCAAAAACCCCGACAAGGTCGCCGACGCCAAGGCGAACCCGAAAGCGATCGGCTGGTTCGTCGGCCAGGTCATGAAGGCGTCCGGCGGCAAGGCCAATCCGCAAGCGGTCAACGATCTGCTCAAGAAGCGGATCGGCGTCTGAGCGCTGCCGCTCCCTCGCGGCGCGCGCCGAGCACGGTGCGCCGGCGCGCGCCGGCAACCGAAACGGACGCGAGAATCTTGCTCACGAGGCGGCCGTGAGGCGCTCCGACGGCTGGACGCGCCTGCCGCCGGGGCGAATCGGTCCGGCACCGATTCGAACGATTTTCGCCTCGATCAGGCCGCCAACGCGCCCCGCGGAGCCCTCCGGCGCAAAATATTTTTCGCGTGGTGAATCCCCCGGTATCGGCGGCGTTGCGGGCGCGAAAACCCGGGGATGAGGCGCGCGGCGCGCGCTCCGGCGCGCCAGAATCTAAAAATCGGCGGCCGCAAAAACCCGTATGACATCGGCACTTCTGCGTCGCGAGCAAATAAATACGCGAAATCGCCGGCGCAAAAATCTTTTTCGCACCAGGATTTGCCGCGCGGTCGCCGCGCCAAGGCGGCGCAAAGGCGGGGCGCGGCCCCTACACACAAAATTAAGCGGAGTCACTATTATTTTTTTTCCGCTGTAGTAATCGGATGGTAGTGCAGATCGATTCGCGACTGCACTGCACCGATGTCGCCATCCACTCAAGCTAGGAGGGCAGCAATGGCGAAGAAGAGAAAGACGAAGGCAGCGGCGAAGAAGACGGCGAAAAAGACAAAGCGCCGGAAGAAGAAGTAGTCAACGCCGCAGTCGGTCTTCGGCATCACAAAGTCGAAGATCGCGTCACACGGGCCGGCTGCGGTCGAGGGTGGATCGATGATC
>JASHXX010000169.1 GCA_030043335.1 Xanthobacteraceae bacterium | reverse complement strand
TTTGCTCGCAGATCTCTGTCAAGTGTTAACTATCATCTTGCTCCCCTCAGAGGGCGGCCGGAGGGTGAGCGCAAGGAGTATATCCGACTACCGGGCTCGAAACGCATCACATCCGGGCAAATCCAGACAGCATTTCAGACGCGGATGCCACTACTGCTGCTCCGATCGATAAGGCAAGCCCCCGCAAAGCTCAGACTAAGTGTGCGATGGTTTGCCAATGCGCTAGTAGAAGGCCGACGGATAGCGCAATGCTATCATGTGGCTCAGCTCAATGAGCGCGTCACCGTGCGGGGAGTGAACCATGACAACGGAGCGCGTGAGCGCGCTGCTGACGGATCTTTATCAGCTCAACATGGTCCAGGCGTATCTCGACCATGACGAGACCAGGACCGCGGTGTTTGAGTTTTTCGTCCGGACGCTGCCTGCCCGCCGCGGCTTTCTCCTCGCCGCCGGGCTCGAGCAGGCGCTCGACTATCTGGAAAACCTGCGCTTCTCCGCCGCTGAGATCGCCTGGCTCAAGAGCACCGGCCGCTTCCGGCAGAACCTCCTCGACTATCTCGCCGACTTCCGCTTCAGCGGCGACGTCCACGCCATGCCCGAGGGCACCACGTTCTTCGCCAACGAGCCCATCCTTCGCGTGACCGCGCCGTTGCCGCAGGCGCAATTCGCCGAGTCACGCCTGATCAACATCCTGCATTTTCAGACGCTGATTGCCGCGAAGGCGGCGCGCATGGTGCTGGCGGCGCCGGACAAAGCGCTGGTCGATTTCGGCATGCGGCGCGCCCACGGCGCCGAGGCGGGAACGATGGCGGCGCGCGCGAGTTACATCGCCGGCTTCGCCGGCACAGCAACCGTTAGCGCAGGGCGCGAATTCGGCATCCCGCTTTACGGCACCATGGCGCATTCCTTCATCGAGGCGTTCGACGACGAGACCGCGGCCTTCGCCGCATTTGCCCAGTCGCGGCCGGACAATCTGGTGCTGCTGATCGACACCTACGACACCGAAGCTGCCGCGCGCAAAGTGGTCGCGCTCGCGCCGAGGCTGAAGGCGGCGGGGATCGCGATCCGCGGCGTGCGTCTCGACAGCGGCGATCTCGTCGCGCTGTCGAAGAGCGTGCGAAAAATCCTCGACGCCGGCGGCCTTGGCGAGCTGACGATCTTTGCCAGCGGCGGGCTCGACGAGGACTCGCTCGTCGCCTTTGCGGAGGCGAATGCGCCGATCGACGGACTCGGCATCGGCACCAGCCTGACCACCTCCGCCGACGTGCCCAATCTCGACAGCGTTTATAAAATGCAGGAATACGCGGGGCTCGCCCGCCGCAAGCGCTCGGCGAAGAAAGCGACCTGGCCGGGCCGCAAGCAGGTGTGGCGGCGTTACGGCGCCGACGGCCGCATGGCCGGCGACGTGCTCGCGCTGGAGGGTCGCGGGCACGCCGGCGAGCCGCTCATCGAGCTTGTCGTGCAGAACGGCCGCAGGTTGCGGCCGGCACCGTCGCTCGTCGAGGTGAGACGCCGCGCCGCGCGTGAACTCGAAAGGCTGCCGGAGCCCTTGCGCCGGCTCGAGGCGGGCACGACCTATCCGGTCGAGGTTGCCGACGAACTCAAACAGCTTGCCGCGGAGGTTGATCGCCGCTTGGCGCTGCAGCAGCCGCGGCCATAGATGCGAGCATGAGCGCAGGCGCGACCATCGACGGCGACGATGTCCTGATCGTCGTCGACGTGCAGAACGATTTTTGTCCCGGCGGCGCGCTCGCGGTGCCGCGGGGCGATGAGGTCGTGCCGATCATCAATCGCCTGGCCGCCCGCTTTCGCCACGTGGTGCTGACGCAGGATTGGCATCCTGCCGGCCACTTCTCTTTTGCCTCGACGCATCCGGACAAGAAGCCGTTCGAGACCATTACAGCGCCCTATGGGCCGCAGGTGCTCTGGCCCGACCATTGCGTGCAAGGCACGCCCGGCGCCGCGTTCCATCCTGCGCTGCAAGTCCTGCATGCCGCGCTCGTGGTGCGCAAAGGCATGGACCGTGCAATCGATTCCTACTCGGCGTTCTATGAGAATGACCGCACGACGCCGACCGGCCTCGTCGGCTATCTGCGCGAGCGCGGCTTTTCGCGGATCTTCCTCGCCGGCCTCGCCTTCGATTTCTGCGTGCGCTATTCGGCCGAGGATGCCCGGCGCGAGGGTTTCGAGGTCTTCGTTGTCGAGGACGCCTGCCGCGGCATCGATATAGAGGGCTCGATAGCGCTAACGCGCGCGAGTCTGGCCGCCTGCGGTGTCGCCTGCATTTCGGCGCTCGCGGCCGCCTAGAGCCATACGCAAAAAGCCGCCGTCATTGGCCCGAGACGGCGCCAGCCACGGTCACCCCCGGTCACCCCCTAGGCTCACGGTCCCCGTCAAACCGGGTTTCCCGCATGCACTTCTGGCAACGCAGCACGTCGCTGTGTGCGACGCACAAAAATCATTGACTCGGCGTTACAGAGGCGGGAGATTGCAAAAATGTGAACCGCCGGCCACCAATGCGTCACCAAACGATCGCTCCGCCATCAAGTCTGCCGTCGCTGATGATGCCCTGCCCGGTCTGTGCCGGCCGGATGGCGTTCCAGGCCCGCCGCCCGATCACCACCGAGCTTGAAGACAGCGTCTATGCCTGCCGCAGCTGCGGCACCGAACTCATCCGTACCACCGTGCGCCGCGACGGCCAGACGCCGAAGATCAAGAGCGCCGAAGCGGCTTAGCGCGTCTTTTCCGGGGGCGAGCCCGAGAACGACGTCACCCCAAATTCAGTTCCTTGAAAAAATCGTTGCCCTTGTCGTCGATGACGATGAAGGCGGGGAAATCGACGACTTCGATCCGCCAGATCGCCTCCATGCCGAGCTCGGGATATTCCACGGTCTCGACCTTCTTGATGCAATGCTCGGCGAGGTTCGCCGCGGCGCCGCCGATCGAGGCGAGATAGAAGCCGCCGTGCTTCCTGCAGGCCTCGCGCACGCTGGCGGCGCGATTGCCCTTGGCCAGCATCACCATCGAGCCGCCGGCGCCCTGGAAATCCTCGACGAAGGAATCCATGCGGCCGGCTGTGGTCGGCCCGAACGCACCCGAGGCGTAGCCTTCCGGCGTCTTCGCCGGGCCGGCGTAGTAAACCGGATGGTTCTTGAAATAATCCGGCAGGGCCTCGCCGCGCTCGAGCCGCTCGCGCAGCTTGGCGTGGGCGAGATCGCGGGCGACGATCATCGGGCCGGAGAGCGAGAGCCTAGTCTTGATCGGATGTTTTGAGAGCTGCGCCAAAATATCCTTCATCGGGCTATTGAGATCGATCTTGACGACCTCGCCGCCGAGCTTGGCGGCGTCGACCTCGGGCAGATATTTCGCCGGATTGTGTTCGAGCTCTTCCAGGAACACGCCGTCACGGGTGATCTTGCCGAGCGCCTGACGGTCGGCCGAGCACGATACGCCAAGCCCGATCGGCAGCGAGGCGCCGTGGCGCGGCAGGCGGATCACGCGCACGTCGTGACAGAAATATTTGCCGCCGAACTGGGCGCCGACGCCGAGCGCCTGCGTCATCTTGTGGATCTCGCGCTCCATCTCGCGGTCGCGGAAAGCGTGGCCGTCCTCGGAGCCGTGCTCCGGCAGCGTGTCGTAATATTTGCAGGAGGCGAGCTTCACGGTCTTCATCGTCAGCTCGGCCGACGTGCCGCCGATGACGATGGCGAGATGGTAGGGCGGGCAGGCCGCGGTGCCGAGCGTCAGCACTTTTTCTTTCAGGAACGGAAGCAGGCGCTCGCGCGACAGGATCGACGGCGTCGCCTGGAACAGAAACGACTTGTTGGCCGAGCCGCCGCCCTTGGCGATGAACAGAAGCTTATAGGCCGCGTCCGCTTCGCCGGCGCCCTCGGCGTAGATCTCGACCTGCGCCGGCATGTTCGAGCGCGTATTCTTCTCCTCAAACATCGAAAGGGGCGCGAGCTGCGAATAGCGCAAATTGCGCTTAAGGTAGGCGTCGCGCGCGCCTTCGGCGAGCGCGGCCTCGTCGTTGCCGTCGGTCCAGACGAGCCGGCCCTTTTTGCCCATGATGATCGCGGTGCCGGTGTCCTGGCACATTGGCAGGACGCCGCCGGCGGCGATGTTGGCGTTCTTGAGGAAGTCATAGGCGACGAACTTGTCGTTGTCGGAGGCCTCCGGGTCCTCGACGATCGCCTTGAGGCTGGCGAGATGGGCGGGGCGGAGCAGATGATTGATGTCGGTAAACGCCGCCTCGGCGAGCGCGCGCAAGGCTTCGCGCGGCACGAGGAGAACCTCCTCGCCCATCACCCGCTCGATGCGCACGTCTTCGGTCGCGATTTTCCGATACGGCGTCTCGTCCTTGCCGAGCGGAAACAGCGGCGAGTGCTTATAGGGCGGCGTCGGATGGGTGGAGACGGGCGCGTTCATGTGAAATGTTCACTTGCATGTCAGTAATATGAGCGGAGTTCATTTTAACTGTGATCTTACACGATCGGGCTCGTTCATGAAGCTCCGCGCGATCAACGCCATTAGCCCAAGGGACTACGGCCGATCGTCTTGGCGCTTGCCGGCGCGCAGGTCGCGTTCTGGCTCTATTCCTGGATCTATATCGGCCAGCGCGCGAATCCCAAGGGCGACGGCATGGAGTGGGTCGCGATCGCACCGGCGACGCTCATCCTCGGCGCGTTCGTTCTGCCGGCGCTGACGTTCGCGTGGAATGGGCAATCGCTCGTGGTCGCGGCGTTACTCGCCGTCGTCGGCGCCGGACTGAATGTCGCCTTCTTCCTCGAGATTGCGCGCTAGTTCGCGGAATCCGCCGCGTGAAGCTCATCCCCGATTGTTCGGGAGCACCACGCAGGCGCCGCCGGCGGCGATGAGTTTGTCGCAGAGCTTGACCAGATAGTGGCGATCGTCGTCGCCGATGCGGATGATGGTGCGCGTCGCCATGCCCATGCCGGGCATGCGCGCGTGCACCACGATCGGCTCGCGGTCGCCGAGGAGCGCGGCGTATTGCTTCTGCAGCGTGCGATAGGTCGCCCAGGCGCGGCTCTCCGACCAGTTGGCGGTGAGCTGCGCGCCCCAGCGCGGCACATAGGCCGCGATGCGCTGCGCCTCTTGCTTCGGCGAGAGAATCAAATTGGCGAGCCGGGTGCAGGGGACGCCCTGCGGAATCGTGGTTTCCGCGGTCTGCGGCGGGGTCGGCGAGGCCCATTCGTCGGCGGTCCAGCCAGTGACGATGGCGACGTAGTTGCGGGTCTCGCCCGGCAGCGCGCTCTTGCCGCCAAGCCATTCGCTCACCCGGCCGGGGCCGGCATTGTAGCCGGCGGCGGCGAGGCCGAGATTGCCGAACTTTTGGCGCAGCTCGTGCAGATAGGCGGCGGAATGGGCAAGCGCCGCGATTGGATCGAACGGGTCGGCGAGCCCACGCCAGTCCGCGGTTCGCGGCATGAATTGCGCGATCCCCCGCGCGCCCTTGCGGCTCACTGCGCGGGCGTTGAAGCGGCTCTCCTGCCAGATCACGCGGGCGAAGAACTCGACCGGCAGCTCGTTCTCGGCGGCGTCCTCCTCGACTGCGCGGCAGATGTCGTCGGCGGTCGGCGGCTGAGGCGCAGCCGGGTGTTCCGCCGGTTTCTCCGCCGCCGGCGGATTCGCCGCCCGCTGCGCGCTCGCGGAACCGGCGCTGCCGGCGACCATGGATGCGGTTGCGAGCGCGCAGGCGAGGGGCCATCCGGCCAGACGGATCATGAGGGTCAACTTAGGGGCGCCGCGTCGATGCAGCCAGCACCGCGCCCGAGAAGGCCCGCCACAAGAACAGGCGACTCGATGAGGGCGTGACTGTGATGCGGGGCAGGCGCTGGAACGCCTGGCGTCAGCTGGTGATGTCGACGAGCGATTGCATCATCTTGGCGTAGACGCGCATCACGTCGGCGTTGAAGGCGAAGGCGTAGCGGGCGGTCAGCTGCTGGACCGCTTCGTTGGTGAGATCGACGTTCGGCGCCGCTACCTGGCCGTTTGGGTCGGCATAGGGCGCGGTCGGATCATAAGCCGCCACATGGCTCGGCTGCACGTTGGCGACGACCGCGCACGTGCCGCCGCCGGCGGTCGCGACCTGATCGACCCGCTGCGGAGCATAGGCGGCAGGATATCGCGCCTGGGTCGCCGGCGTCGCGGTCGGCAACGGCCCGTCGGAATTGACGTTGGCGACGTTCTCGGCCGAGACCTCGAGACGCTGCGAAGCGGCGAGCATTCCCGACGCGGCAATCGACAGGATTGAACTCATGCCGCTCCCGATAGCGCATGGCGGCCAATGACGGCTTGCGCCAACCGCTAAAATTTTAGCAACCGAAGGCAGGGTGGAACCCTCCTCGCCTCGCGCAACCTCAAATAGGATGGCGCGCCGGGATCCCCGAGTAGCGTTTAGCCGTTGACGCGAACAATAGGAGCCGCACATGCCCGCATTCAAGCTTCCGCTGTCCGGCGACGTGGTGCAGTCCATCAATCCGTTCACGGCGTTCATGACCGGCGGCCAGTTCGGCCTCGTCAACATCAATATGGGCCAGTCGAGCGAGCCCGCGGTCGAGGCAGAGGTGCTCTCCGACGTCGCCACCTACGGCAAGCAGCTCGGCCGCATCGGCGACGCGTTGATCGTGCTGCTGGCGCACTTCCATCCGCGCGCCCCGCTCAGCGCCGAGGAAACCGAGGCGATCAACGCGCTCAAGGAGATGCTGGAGCAGATCGCAAAGGTGAAGGAGAAGCATCACCGTCCGGCGCTGCATCCGGTGTCGCCGGTCGCAGGCAAGTAGCGCGCGGCCCCAGCGGCGGGAACGAGCGAGACGACTTTTAGTTTCGCCCTAGCCCGGCGACTTGCCGCCCAC
>JASHXX010000168.1 GCA_030043335.1 Xanthobacteraceae bacterium | reverse complement strand
CGGCAGCGACGAGGACAGGATCGCGACCGGCACCACCAGATACGCCGCCGACGGCGCGAGCGTCACGCCGAAGCCACGGCTAAACAGGATTACCGCGTTGATCGTCAGCGTGATGACGATCGCGCCAAGCGCCAATCCCGCGGCGCCCGCGCCCGACAGCGCGGTGAAGCGAAAGATCGCCGGCAGTTGCTGCAAAGCGTGAAAGCGCGGTGAGCGGCGCGCGAGGAAATCGGTCAGCGCCGGGGCGAGCCACAGCGCAGCCGCCGTGAGGGTGACGACCACGGTGCCGAGGACCGCGATTTCGCGGCCGAGATCCCGGTCGACGGCGTCGAACTGCCAGGCCCACACCGCGCCCGCCACCGCGATGAGCCCGAGCAGCGCCAGAAGCCGGTCGGTAATGAGCGACATGACGGCAAGGCGCATCGCGACGCCGCGCCGGTAGCACAGCCAGCCGCGCAGCGCGTCGGCGCCGATCGGCCCGGGCGTCGCCTGGCCGACGAACACCGAGGCGAAGGTCACGGCGACGGCGTAAGGCAGCGACATGCTCTTCGCCCCGAGGCGGCGCAGCAGCAGCCACCAGCGCACCGCGACGAGCGGCACGTTGGCGATGAGGAGGAGCGCGCCGAAGATGAGGTAGGATGTGCCGGCGCCGCCGAGATGCCGCATCAGCGCGGAAAAATCGATCTTGGCGACGATGATGGCGATCAGCGTGATGGTGATCGCCGCCTTCGCCAACGAGAACAGCAGGACGGAGACGCTCTTTTTCATCCGACGGCGCTCGCCGGCCGTTTGCGCCAGCGAAGGGGTTTTGCTGCAATGAAGGGGCGGCCCTTATAGCATCGCGGATCGGGCGGGGGCGAAAAAGCTCCCTGGCGCCGGGCATGGGCGGTTCCTGCCTCGCGCACCGCTTTTCCACCATCATTGCCGGGAATGAGCGGGCCGTGCACTGGCCAAGCGGCGGCGTTCTCACTATGTTCGATTGATGCTGCAAGCTGGCCTGCCGTTGGCGGCGGCGGGAAGGAAGCCCGTTTTTTTCCGATGAATGACCTGTTCGACAGCGCCGAGAAGACCGCCGGCGAGGGCGCTAGCGCCGGCCGGCGCGACCATCACGGGCAAGATCGTCGTGTGATTTCGATCCGCGGCGCGCGCGAGCACAACCTCAAGAATATCGACCTCGACATTCCGCGCGACCGGCTGGTGGTGCTGACCGGCCTCTCCGGCTCCGGCAAATCCTCGCTCGCCTTCGACACCATCTATGCCGAGGGCCAGCGCCGCTATGTCGAGAGCCTGTCCGCCTATGCGCGGCAATTCCTGGAGATGATGCAGAAGCCGGACGTCGACCAGATCGATGGCCTCTCTCCGGCGATCTCGATCGAGCAGAAGACCACCTCGCGCAATCCGCGCTCGACCGTCGGCACCGTCACCGAGATCCACGACTATATGCGGTTGTTGTGGGCGCGGGTCGGCGTCCCCTATTCGCCGGCGACCGGGCTGCCGATCGAGAGCCAGACCGTCTCGCAGATGGTCGACCGCATCCTCGCATTGCCCGAGGGCACCCGGCTTTATCTGGTGGCGCCGGTGGTGCGCGGCAGGAAGGGCGAGTACCGCAAGGAGCTCGCCGACTTTATGAAGAAGGGCTACCAGCGGGTCAAAGTCGATGGCCAGTTCTACGAGATCGCCGAGGTGCCGGCGCTCGACAAGAAGTTCACCCACGACATCGACGTCGTGGTCGACCGCATCGTGGTGCGGCCCGATATCGCCGCGCGGCTTGCGGACTCGCTCGAACAGGCGCTCAAGCTCGCCGACGGCCTCGCCGTGGCGGAGTTCGCGGATGGCCCCGCGGCAGAATCCTCACCTCCCCCTGGAGGGGGGAGGTCGACCGCGAAGCGGTCGGGAGAGGGTGAATCGCGAAGCGAGGCTCCTCACCCTACCCCGGCGCTGCGCGCCGACCCTCCCCCTCCAGGGGAGGGTGGAAGGAAGGTCGCCAAAATCCACGACAAAAGCGGACCCGAGCGCCTCACCTTCTCGGAGAAATTCGCTTGTCCGGTGTCCGGCTTCACCATTCCGGAGATCGAGCCGCGGCTGTTCTCGTTCAACAATCCGTTCGGCGCCTGCCCGAAATGCGGCGGGCTCGGCGTCGAGCAGCACATCGATCCGGACCTCGTCATTCCCGACAAGGACCGCACCTTGCGCAAGGGCGCGATCGCGCCATGGGCGAAATCATCTTCGCCCTATTACGTGCAGACGCTGCTCGCGCTCGGCAAGCACTACAAATTCACCCTCGACACCAAATGGAAGGACCTGCCGAAGAAGACCCAGGACGCGATCCTCTACGGCTCCGGCGATACCGAGATCCGCTTCTCCTATGACGACGGCATGCGCGCCTACGACACCAAGCGGCCGTTCGAGGGCGTGATCACCAATCTGGAGCGGCGCTTCCGCGAGACGGAGAGCGACTGGGCCCGCGAGGAGATCGCCCGCTATTTCACCGACGTGCCGTGTGCGGCCTGCCACGGCTATCGCCTCAAGCCCGAGGCGCTCAGCGTTAAGGTCGGCGGCGCGCATATCGGCGAAGCCTCGGAGCTGTCGGTCAAGGCCGCGGCGACTTGGTTCACCGAGCTGCCGGAGCGGCTCACCGCCAAGCAGAACGAGATTGCGGTGCGCATCCTCAAGGAGATCCGCGCGCGGCTGAAATTCCTGATCGACGTCGGGCTCGAATATCTCACCCTCGCTCGCTCCTCCGGCACGCTCTCCGGCGGCGAGAGCCAGCGCATTCGGCTCGCCTCGCAGATCGGCTCCGGCCTGACCGGGGTCCTCTACGTGCTCGATGAGCCTTCGATCGGGCTGCATCAGCGCGACAACGCCCGGCTCCTTGAGACGCTGAAGCGGCTGCGCGACCTCGGCAACACAGTGATCGTGGTCGAGCACGACGAGGACGCGACCCGCTCGGCCGACTTCGTGGTCGATGTCGGTCCCGGCGCCGGCGTGCATGGCGGCGAGATCGTCGCTAAGGGCACGCCCGCCGACATCATGGCGGCGCCGCAATCGCTGACCGGGCAATATCTCAACGGCACCCGCGAGATCGCGGTGCCGGAGCGGCGGCCGCGCAACGCGCATCGCGTGCTGCGCCTCGTCGGCGCCCGCGGCAACAACCTGAAAAACGTGACCGTCGAGATTGCGCTCGGCCTCTTCACCTGCGTCACCGGCGTCTCTGGCGGCGGCAAGTCGACGCTTCTCGTCGACACCCTCTACAAGGCGCTGGCGCGGCGGCTCAATGGCGCGAGCGAAGCCCCTGCCCCGTATGATCGGCTCGAAGGCCTCGAGCATCTCGACAAGGTGATCGACATCGACCAGTCGCCGATCGGGCGGACGCCGCGCTCGAATCCCGCGACCTATACCGGCGCGTTCACGCCAATCCGCGAATGGTTCGCCGGCCTGCCCGAGAGCCGCGCCCGCGGCTACGAGCCCGGCCGCTTCTCGTTCAACGTCAAGGGCGGGCGCTGCGAGGCCTGCCAGGGCGACGGCGTGATCAAGATCGAGATGCACTTTTTGCCCGACGCCTACGTCACCTGCGACGTCTGCAAGGGCAAGCGCTACAACCGCGAGACGCTCGAGGTGCTGTTCAAAGGCAAATCGATCGCCGACGTGCTCGACATGACGGTCGAGGAGGCGCTCGACTTCTTCAAGGCAGTGCCGCGGGTGCGCGACGTGCTCACGCTTCTGCGCCGCGTCGGCCTCGACTACATCCATGTCGGCCAGCAGGCGACGACGCTTTCGGGTGGCGAAGCGCAACGCGTAAAACTCGCCAAGGAGCTCTCGAAGCGCGCCACCGGCCGCACCCTCTACATTCTCGATGAGCCAACCACGGGGCTGCATTTCCACGACGTCGCCAAGCTTCTCGACGTGCTGCACGAACTGGTCGAGAGCGGCAACACCGTGGTGGTGATCGAGCACAATCTCGAGGTGCTCAAGACCGCCGACTGGATCATCGACCTCGGCCCCGAAGGCGGCGACGGCGGCGGCGAGATCGTCGCCGCCGGCACGCCCGAGGACATCATGCGCGAGAAGCGAAGCTATACCGGGCAATTCCTCAAGCCGGTTCTCACCCGCGGCGACGGCAAGCGCAAGAAGCGCGTCGAGGCGGCGGAGTAGCCAGAGACGACATCAACCGAATTTATTTTGCCCCGCCTGACCTATGCGGTCGACGCGATGGATTCCCGGAATGGTTGACGCAGAATGATTCTCGCGCTAATTGGCAAATAGGCGCGGTCGTGGCATCTGTTGCGGTCGTTGATCCTGCGACCTCTGACGAACGTTACCGCAGAAGCTGCGCGGTGGCGGCGCGCGGTTGAACCACGGCACCACGTGGTCTGGAAAGGCAGAAGCGCCGCGACCGCGCCATGATGCATCGATGTCGCTGTCTTCCGCCTACGATTTCAGCTCACTGGCGTCAGTCCTCAATTGCTCTCCAACGCAATTGGGGTATTACTTGCACAAGAGACCTCGAAAATATCAATACAAGACCTTCAAAATTCCAAAGAAGCGCGAAGGTGAAAGAACGATCTGCGCTCCAGCGACAAACCTGAAAATTATTCAGAAGAATATCGCACGAAACCTCGACGAGCTGAGACTTTTCGAGCCGTGCGTGAACGGCTTTGTTGCCAAGCGCGATATCCGGCGAAATGCCTCTACTCACGTTGGACAGCGTTTCGTGTTGAGCATCGATTTGGAAGACTTCTTTGGTTCTATCAACTTTGGTCGCATATATGGTCTGTTGTCAAAGCCTCCGTATTCCATGGCCCCGTCAGTCGCGGCGGCCATCGCGAAGGCATGTACACTCGACAATAAAATGCCCCAAGGAGCACCAACCTCGCCAGTTATTTCTAATTTAGTTTGCGCAAAAATGGATGCTGAGCTGTCTCGCTTCGCAGCAGCAAACAGATGCAAATACACGCGGTACGCCGATGATCTCACTTTTTCGACAAGCAGGCTCTTTATCCCTCTGGCGAGCATCTCAACAAGCCAGGGCGGAGTTCCAGCCTGTGAGATAAATCCAGCGCTGCGAGCGATAATAGAGAAAAATGGCTTTCGGATAAACGAAACCAAGGTTCGCCTGCGTGACGGTACCGCGCGACAGGAAGTAACGGGCCTTATAGTAAATAAGCGCGTCAATGTAAAGAGGCGCTTGGTGCGAGAAGTGCGCGCCATGCTGCACGCTTGGAGGAAATTCGGCCTTCAGAAAGCTTCCGAGGTGCATCACAATGACTACGGAGGAAAATCAGATTTTCAGTCGGTCGTGCGAGCAAAAATTGAATTTATTGCGCTGATCAGAGGGCGTGGCGATGAGCTATTCAGACGTTTGGCAGATCAATTTAATTCTTTAACTACTTTGGGCACGATCAGGACAGTACTAACGAAGGAAGCAATTGCGAAACATGCGACTTGGGGTGATTGAGAACGAGGGAGATGAACAAGGGACGGCCTTCTTTGTTCAAACCTACGGATGGGTGACCTGCGCACACTGTGTGGGACAAAGGCCCTTTATTTGGCACCCGGATTTTCCATCGAAAAAGTTCAACGTGACGGTTCTAGCGGCGGACCCACACCGGGACTTGGCTTTGCTTGAGCCGCCACGGGAGTTAACGAGTCCACAGGCGTTGCCGTTGCACGATGGGCAAGCGTCCTTAGTTGGTACCGACGTATTCCTTTTTGGGTACCCAAATCACGGCCCAGGACGATCTGTGCGAGTCGAGGGCGGAAAAGTTCTGCGCACATTTCCAAGCAGCGCAGTTTCCTATCTCGAAATTACTCCTAAGATCATTGAAGGAAATAGCGGGGGACCTCTAGCAGGCTGTTGAAGAAGTAGGTCGCGGTTTAGCCGGTGGAGTGATTCACTTTCTCCGAAGCGATTCGGAGGTTAGGTGATGCGCGGTGGGGA